>JAIRXT010000064.1 GCA_031268125.1 Treponema sp.
TTTATATTCTCTTTGGAAAAAATCAATAAAAAATTTTTGACCTTTTAATAATAATTCTATATTTGTATCTATTGCTGTATCTATTGCCTCAATCTTGTTTTTAAGTAGAGAACTTGACACATATACTCCTTTATGTCCGTTCTAACATTATATGGACTTACATCATATTATTTGGCCATAATTTACAGATAATGTCAAGCCCGTATGCCGCATAACGTTTTGTACATATCTTTCCCCTGTGATAAAGCTAAATTTGACCTACCCGGCGCTTTAACCGGAGCGTATTGAAAATAACGGGGGCAGATTCTACATGCGTTTCCCGGCCCAGGGGGAACGTTGCGGGTTAAGTTTAGCCCGAAATGCCGGGCTTCTTGAAAGAACCGCCGGTTCCTAATAGACTAGAGGCTGGAAGAGGGGGCGTCATGGCGGGAAAAAAGCAGCACAGGAACTGGTTTAAATTTTTTTTGGGGTCTTACACGCCGCCGGAATTTCTGGGGGTACTGTTCCGCTTTTTCTTTAAGGGCGGAATAATCAGGGCCCTTAAAAAACTGTTTTCCCCCGTAGGTACGTTGTACCGGACCCGCCTGCCCCTTTTTATTCTTTTGTGCGGCGTCATTGTCGCGGCGGCCGGCGGGCTTTTCGGCTGGAACTTCTACCAGTCCCGCAAACCCAAACCCATCGTTGTCGAATACGGTACTGTCCAAATTCCCGCAAACGGAACCGCCGATAAAGAGCCCCTGCCCTTTATTCTGGAATTCTACGGCTCCGTGGCGCCCCTGGAACTGGCGGGCAGGGACTTGGACCCTGAAGCGGAGAATCCCCCCATCAGCATCAGCCCCCCTATAGCGGGGCAGTGGCGCTGGGAGCAGGACAATGTGCTGATGTTTACCGCCTCCGGGTCCTGGGAAATAGGGCGGCAGTACACGGTAACTTTCGGCAGGGGGCTGTTTGTTTCCCATGTGGCCCCCGCCGCCAGGACCTGTTCTTTCAGTATCCCCGACTTTTCCCTGAGTCTGGACGGCGGGGAATTCTATATTGACCCGGAAAACGCCTCCATTAAGCGGGTTACCGCCGTTGTTACGGCCAATTACCCCATAGACCCCGTATCCCTGGAAAACGCCCTTGGCATTGAGCCAAAGTTGAACGCCGCTTCGGGACGGCTGGAAAAGCGGCCCTACGGTTTTTCGCTCAGTTACAACCGGGACCGTACCGAAGCCTATGTCGTCTCCGAGCCCGTGGGAACCCCCGCCCAGGAGACCGCTATGGTCATTTCCCTAAAAAGAGGGGTTAAGGCCGCGTCCGGCGGAGGAAGCGCTGCGGGGGCCTTTACCCTCAGCGTAAATGTCCCCGGTATGACCGGCTATGTGCAAATTCAGGGGGTCGCCCAGGAACTCGTCAAAAATGACGATCAGCGTTTCGATCAGGTGCTGATCTTTAATTCACGGGGAACCATCGAAGAAAAGGAACTAAGCAGGAATATCCAGGTGTGGGAACTCCCCGTTGACCGGCCGGAACTGCCGGGACTCAAGGCGCAGCAAGACTACCGCTGGTCTTCCCCCGGCGACATGGTCCCGGAGGTGCTGGCTCTGGGACGGCGTATCGAACTTGAGCCGGTTCCGGGGCAGAACCGGTACAACGCAATGAACGCCTATAAATTCTCCGCCGCCCCCGGCCGCTATATCTACATAAAATTGGACAACCGGGCCCGGTTCTACGGCGATTATTACCTCAACAGCCCCTATGAGACGATCATGCAGGTAAAGTCCTACCCCCGGGAACTGGCAATTCTGTCGGAGGGGAGCATCCTTTCCTTTTCCGGGGACAAGCGGCTGGCCCTGTTTACCCGGGGGATTGCGGAGGTTCGCTACACTATCGGCAGGATTCGCCCCGACGACCTCAACCACCTGGTTTCCCAGACACGGGGGGATGTGGCGGATGTTAGTTTTTCCTACAACTTCAACCAGAACAACATCTCCCAGGTATACGAGTTAAGCGAAAACATCCCCCTGGAAAGCGACCGGGATATCGCCTATTTTTCTTTTGATTTTTCCCGCTACCTGAACAATATCCCGGAACAGAATTTGCGGCACGGCCTCTTTGTTTTTAGCGCCCAGGGGGCCAATACCAGCGTATCGGACCGGCGGCTTATCATGGTCAGCGATCTGGGTTTCTTCGTAAAAACTAATACTGATAACAGCCGGGATCTCTTTGTCCAGTCCATTGCCACAGGTTTGCCGGTGGCGGACGCCCAGGTTCAGGTCCTGGGGCTCAACGGGAATCCCCTTATGAGCGCGGTTACCGGGGCGGACGGCCATGTCCGGTTCCCCGATCTTTCCGGTTATAAAAACGATGCGGCTCCCACGGTGTTCACCGTCCGCCGGGGGGACGACATGTCTTTTATGCCTGTCAGAACTACGGGGCGGAATCTGGACTATTCTTCGTTTGATGTGGGGGGAATCCAGGGGGCGGACAGCCCCAACAGCCTGCGGGCTTTCCTGTTCAGCGACCGGGGACTCTACCGGCCCGGGGACCAGGTGTATATCGGTATGGCGGTAAAGAGCGGCGACTGGGCCCCCCGGCTGGAGGGGACCCCCCTGGAGTGTACCGTAACCGATCCCCGTGGCCAGGAAATTTACAACCGCCGCATCAGCCTTTCCGCCGACGGGGTGGAGGAGATAAGCTTCCGTACCCAGGACTGGTCCCCCACGGGAACCTACACCGCCAATGTCTACGTGATCCGCCCCCGTGATAACGGCCGGGAGGAAAGGATCTTCCTGGGTTCACAGACCGTCAAAGTAGAAGAATTCCTCCCCGATACCCTCCAGGTCAGTGCCGTCTTTGATCCCCTGCCCCGGGAAGGCTGGATTGCCCCGGGGGAACTCAAGGCCCTGGTGTCGGTACGGAACCTTTTTGGTACAGCCGCGGCGGGGAACGAGGTCAAGGCCCAGATAAGCCTGTCCCCCGGTCATCAGTACTTCCGCCGTTACCGGGACTACCAGTTCCGGGACCCCTACCAGGCTCGTAACAGCTACCAGGAGTTCCTGGGGACGGTTAGCACCGGGGATGAAGGCCAGGCGGTTTTTACCTTGAATACCGCCAAATTTGAAAAAGCAACGTACAGCCTTGCCTTTTACGCCGAGGCTTTTGAAAAGGGGAGCGGCCGCAATGTATCCGCGGAAACCCAGGTCTACGTGAGCCCCCTGCCCTATCTTATCGGTTACCGGGCGGATGGGAATCTGGGCTATATCCAGCGGGATACGGTGCGGAAACTTTCGTTTATTGCTGTCAATCCCCAGGTGGAACAGAGCGGTGTGGAGGACCTTGACCTGAGCCTGGTGGAGATTCGCTACGTCTCCGTCCTGGTGCGGCAGCCTAACGGGCTCTACAAATACCAGTCCGTGCGGAAAGACTTCCCCCAGTGGACCCGGAAAATCTCCATCCCCGCCGAGGGGCTGGACTATGAACTCCCCACCGGTACTCCCGGCGAATTCCGCCTGATTCTCAACGCCCCCGGCGCCTCCGGCGAGGCCGATGCCGCCGGCAATGCCGCTGGCATCGAATTCAACCGGATCGATTTTTCGGTGGCCGGCAGCGCCAACCTGCAGCGCAGCCTTACCCGTACCGCGGAACTGGAGATCACCCTGAACAAGGAAGATTTTAACCCCGGCGAGGAGATCGAAATCATGATTAAAGCCCCCTACCGGGGGGCCGGGCTTATCACCATTGAGCGGGACAAGGTCTACGCCTACAAATGGTTCGGAACCGGCGGAGCATCGGAGGAGACTATCCTTACCAGCATCACGGCTCCCCCGGATTTGGAAGGAAACGGCTATGTGAACATCCAGTTTGTCCGCGCCCAGTCTTCCCCGGAAATTTTCATGTCCCCCCTCAGCTATGGGGCGGTTCCCTTCTCCATGAGCCGGGAGAGCCGCACCAACCGGATTAACCTGGACATTCCCGCGGAGGCCAAGAGCGGGGAGGACTTTACCATCAAATATTCGGCCTCCAAGCCGGGGAAAATTGTCGTCTATGCAGTGGACGAAGGCATTCTCCAGCTTGCGGGCTATCAGACCCCGGACCCCCTGGGGTTCTTCTTCCGCAAGCGGGCCCTCCAGGTCCGTACCACCCAGATTCTGGACCTGGTTCTGCCCCCCTACGCCGTGGCCCAGTCCCTTGCCGCCACCGGGGGCGGGGCCGGTTACGATGAGCTGGCCCGGAATCTGAACCCCTTTAAGCGGAGGCAGAACAAGCCCGTGGTCTACTGGTCGGGGATTCTTGACGCCGGCCCTGGGGAGCAGGAACTGCATTACCCGGTGCCGGATTACTTCAACGGGACCCTGCGGGTCATGGCTGTGGCCGTGGCGGCGGATTCCGTAGGAGTTGCGGAAGACCGGGCGCTGCTGCGGAATACCTTTGTCCTCTCCCCCAACGGGCCCCTCAGCGCCGCGCCGGGGGATGAATTTGAACTTTCCCTTACGGTAACTAACTTGCAGCGCGGGGCAGGGGAGGGGGGCAAGGTGCGGCTTACGGCGGTTCCTTCCGCCCACCTCGTCATTACGGGGCAGACCGAATTTGACCTGGCAATCCCCGAAGGCAGGGACCAGACCCTCAGCATACCCGTCATAGCCGCCGGCCCCCTGGGGGATGCGGAGATTCGCTTTACCGCGTCCAACGGTGCGGACAGCTCCGGTCTTGCCGCTTATATGAGCATACGGCCGGCGGTCCCCTACCGGGTGTCCCTGCAGTCCGGGGTCATCAGCAACCGCAGTGTGGAACTCACGGTAAACCGCCGGATTTACGAGGAATTCCATACCAGGGAATTCAACCTCTCGTATCTTCCCGTCGGGATGGCCAGGGGCCTCTCGTTCTACCTGAACAACTACCCCTACGGTTGTACCGAACAGCTCGTCAGCGCTGCATTCCCCTTCCTCTACCCCCAGCTTATCAGGGACCTTGGTTATACCAAGCCCCAGGCAGAGGAAGGAATCGACCGGATCATCAGCATCATTCAGGCAAGGATGAAGGAGGACGGCAGCGTCGGCATGTGGACCAGCCGTTCCGAATCGGACCCCATGATTACCATCTACGCCTGCCACTTCCTTACGGAAGCCCGGAACGCCGGGTACTACGTGCCCCAAACTCTGCTAAACCAGCTCCTTGGTTCCCTGCGGGACATAGGGTCCTCCGATGAATCCGGCAGTCTTTACAGCCTGTCCAACCGGGCCTACGCCGTCTACGTGCTTACCCTGAACGAAATTGTTACCACCCCGCTGCTGGAATCCCTCAAGCGGGACATCGACCGCCATAACAAGGAGGCGGAGACTGAACTTCCCGGCCTTTACCTGGCGGGAACCTACGCGTTGCTGCAAAAAAGCGCCGATGCCGCCTCGATTTTGGGCCGGATCAAGCGGAATCTGCGCCGGGACAGCTCCCTGCGTTACGTCGATTCCCTTTTGTACCAGGGGGTCTACCTCAATATCCTCTCCCGGCACTTCCCCCAGCGCCTGCGGGACATCTCCGAATCCCTGTTTCTGTCTATGGCGGAACGGCTGGAAAACCAGGATTACACCACTATCTCCGCCAACTTTGCCCTCATGGGGCTGGACGCCTACCTTAAAGCCGTTCCCCCGGTTGGCGAAAGCGTCGGGACCGGGGCCTTTACCGCCCGGGAGATCCTCCGGGACAGGCAGCAGCAGGAGCTGGCCGGTACGGGGACTACCCTGTTTACCGGTGTTTACAGCGCCGGGGCGGAGAAGATCCGCCTGGAAAACCGGGACCCTCTTAACCTGTTTTACCAGGTTACCACCGCAGGTTTTGACCAGGAACTTCCCGCGGCGGAATCGAAAAACGGCATCGAAGTCTACCGGGAATTCCTGGATGCCGGCGGCAATCCCCCCCAGTCCGTCAAGGCCGGGGATGAAATCACCGTGCGCCTTACGTTCCGCACCCTGAACAATCAGACCATCTACAATGTGGCCCTGGTAGACCTGTTCCCCGCCGGCCTGGAAGCGGATATCCCCTCCATCCGGGAGGCCGCCGCCCAGTCCCGCGGCTGGGCGCCCGGCTATGCCGACATCCGGGAGGACCGGCTGGTACTGTACGGGAC
>JAIRXT010000091.1 GCA_031268125.1 Treponema sp.
GGGCCTTTGTGTCACGGTAAAATCTGACCTTAGGGATTCCGGGTACTCAACAGTATCAGGACCACGATGAACAAAGCCGTCAAGATGTTCAAGAGCCTCACCCGGCAATTTCCCGGCCCTGGAGGAACATTGCGGATCAAGTTTGAACAGGACCCCAAGGAGATGTTACCGGCGCCTTTTCGTTTTGGAAGGGTTAAAATGAGAATTGCCTGGCCCAAAACCAGATACACTTGCCGGAGCGGGAGTCTTTCTCTACAATATCAATATGGGCGGCAAGGCATTTACCGTTTTGGATCTCGTCGATCTGGACCTGAAAGAGCATAACTCCCTGAATTTGCGCTGTATCGGCGGCAGGAGGGGACTCAGCGGGGAGATCGGCAGTTCCGATCTGAACCGGCCGATGGGGGCAATCATGGGATTTTACGATGTTTTTGCCCACCAGCGCATTCAGATCTTCGGCGTTGGGGAATCGGCGTGTCTCCAGAAGCTTGCCCGGGAGGATAACACGGAGAACATAAAACGCATGTTCAGTTATCCCATTCCCTGCTGCATCTTTACCACCGGTCTGGAACCGACGGCGATTTTTTTTGAGGAGGCCGAAAAGGCCGGCTGCCCTATTTTGCAGACCGATCTTCCCTCATCGGAGTTTACCGCCCGGATTCTGCGGGTTCTGGCGGAGGTTTTTGCCCCCCGGCAGAGCCTTCACGGGGTATTGGTGGAGGTTTACGGCCTGGGAATTTTGATCCTGGGGGATTCGGGGGTGGGCAAGAGTGAGACCGCCCTGGATCTTATTAAGCGCGGGCACCGGCTTATTGCCGATGACGTGGTGGATATTCACTGCGCCAACGGCAACACCCTGATGGGCGCAGGGATTAACAAGATTATCGGGCATCACATGGAGATCCGGGGCCTGGGAGTATTGAACATGACCCACCTGTTCGGGGTGGGGGCGATCAAGGAACGGACGCAGATAGAATTGGTGGTGATGCTGGAAGAATGGGACGCCGCCAAACCTTACGACCGGCTGGGGGCAGAAGACAAAACCATGAATATTCTGGGGATGGGAGTAACAAAGCTGGAGATCCCCGTTAAGCCGGGCAGGAATGTTCCCATTCTGATCGAAACCGCCGCCATGAACGAGCGGCTAAAAAAAATGGGTTACAACACGGCGAAGGAATTTAATCAGAATATTCTAAAATGGATTGAAAGCGACAATCTCCGTTCCGTGTATTTCGGCAGTGAAGACATTATTTAATTTTTCCGCTGCGGTTGTATGTGCAGTTGTATTTTTGGGTTAAGGAATGAACGTATGGTAGAACAAAAAATAACGGTAACAAACCGGGCCGGTATTCACGCAAGGCCGGCGGCAATACTGGTTCAAAAAGTAAACAAATTCAAAAGTACCATTTACATTGAAAAGGACAAGGACAGGATCAACGCCAAATCGATCATGGGGGTTATCACGCTGGGGGCCGGCTACGGGACCGAACTGACGATCAAGGCCGAAGGTGAAGACGAAGTTCAGGCGGTAGAAGCCATGATCCGCCTTTTTGAATCAAAATTTGAAGAAGATTGAAGTACAGCGGAAGGCGCCAAAAACGCCCGGTCATCGATGTTCGGGGTCTGGTGCTGATCTATGTACTGCTCTGTGTCCTTACCGTCCTCTTTTCCCGGACTTTTTTTTCCGAGGCCCTCCGGGACGGTAAAGTCCCCGGCCAGCTTAACCAGGTTATCTTTTATACCATCCCCGTAGTGCTGCTTATCTTCCTGGCCTATTCCGTGCTGGGAATAATCCGGGACCTGGCGGCGGGCCGCTCGGGGAGCAAATTCAAGGCCCGGCTGTTGGTTTACTTTTTGATTACCGTGGCCCTTGCGGCGGTTCCCGTAACCATTGTAACCGGCCTGGCAATGAACGAGCTGATCCGTTTTTGGCGGACCGTTGAGGCCGAAAAGGCTTCCCGGGCGGCCCGGGAGTTCATGCTGGAATCCTATTCCCTGCACATGGAAAGGCTGGAAACCCTGGCGAATACGGTGAATTTCGATCCCTGGCTGCCGCCGGGGGAGGGCAGGGCAGGGGACAGGCTGCCGGACCGTGTTTTGGCGGTTCAGGACTTTGTGCCGGGGCCGGAAGGCTGGCAAGTCCGGGGCTTCGCCGGGGCGGAGCATTGCCGCCTGGCCTTTCCCCCCCTGAACAGGGAAGGCTTTGTTAACCGGGGAATGCCCCGGGACCGGGATCTGATCCGCTATGTCCTGTGGCCTGCCGCGCCGGACGGAGGGGCGCTGCGGGTCCTCAGTTACCACCTGGGGGAAGGTTTTGACGCCGCGGTGGGGGCCGTAGAGAACCAGGTTCAGCAGTTCGGGATTATCGATTCCCTGCGGGCAAACCTGCGGCCCCTTTTGGTCTTTTACTACGGGGTTTTCTTCTGTCCCACCCTGCTGATGACCGTCATCATAGCCATTAGTTTTACCCGGTGGGTAACCCAGCCCCTGGCGGACCTGGCGGAGGCCACCCGCGCCGTGGCGGAAGGCGATTTTTCCATACAGATTCTGGCCCGCCGGGGGGACGAACTGGGGCCCCTGATCAGCTCCTTTAACGCGATGGTCCGGGACCTGGAAAAATCCCGGGAGGCTTTGATCAACGCGGAAAAAATCTCCATCTGGCAGACCATGGCCCAGCAGCTTGCCCACGAGATCAAGAATCCCCTGACCCCCATCAAACTTTCCGCCGAGCGGGTCCTGCGCCGCTGGCGGAACGAGCCTGAGCGGATTGGGGAGATTCTGGAGAATTCCATGCTGGCCATCGTCCAGGAGGTGGAGGGGCTTTCCACGCTGCTCACCGAATTCCGCACCCTCTCCCGGCCTATGGAAAATTCCCAATCCTATACGGATTTAAGGGAAACCCTGGAGGAAAGCATTGCCCCCTACAAGAGCTCCCATCCCCATGTGCAATTTGAAACCCGGTATGTGGCGCCGGGAATCACCGTAAAGATCGACAAGCACCGGATGAACCAGATCTTCAGCAACCTCTTTATCAACGCTATTGATGCTATGGACGGGCAGGGGCTTATCGAAATTCACGGGGACCTTGTAAAGAAGCGGGAAAGCAGCTATTGTAGGCTGAGCATACGGGATACTGGAAAGGGCATACCGGAACAGGAACGTCCTCTTGTTTTTACCCCTTACTTTACCACTAAGAAAACCGGGACCGGCTTGGGGCTTCCCATCGTGGAACGGATCGTCAACGAACACAACGGTTCAATATGGTTTAATTCGGCGGAGGGAATGGGAACGACATTTTTTATCGATCTGCCGCTTGACGCCAATCCGGCAATAGGCTCCGGTTTCGGGGTGTTCGAAAACTGATATGGCTGCAATTCTCATCATAGATGATGAACCGGGAATTCGGCATACTCTTGCCTCCATCCTGGAAGACGAGCATTACCATGTAGAAACCGCGGAAGATGCCATCCAGGGGCTGGAAATGCTGGCCCGGGGGACCATCGATCTGGTGTTTCTGGACGTGCTGCTTCCCCGGATGGGGGGTATGCAGGCCCTGGAGCAGATCCGCCGGGACTGGCCGGGTGTCGAAGTGGTGGTCATCTCCGGGCACGCCAACGTGGACATGGCGGTCCGGGCGGTAAAGCTGGGGGCCTTTGATTTCCTGGAAAAACCCCTGTCCCTGGACAGGGTACTTACCCTGTGCCGCAACGCCCTTGCCCTGCAAAAACTACGGAAAGAAAACGAAACCCTGCGGGCAAACACCGGTTCCGCCGGGGACGAAATTATCGGAACCAGCGCAAGGATAGAAACCGTGCGGCGTTTGATCCGGCAGGCCGCTGCCAGCGATGCCAGAATTCTTATTACCGGCGAAAACGGCACCGGCAAGGGGCTGTTGGCCCGGGCCGTCCACAGACTTTCTCCCCGGTCGCGGCATCCCTTTGTGGAGGTAAACTGTGCGGCCATCCCCGAATCGCTTATCGAAAGCGAACTGTTCGGCCATGAAAAGGGAGCTTTTACCGATGCCGTGTCCAACCGCAAGGGCCGTTTTGAGCTGGCCCACGGGGGCACGCTGTTTTTGGACGAGGTTGGCGATATGTCCCTTTCCGCCCAGGCCAAGGTGCTGCGGGCCATTCAGGACCAGAAGATCGAACCCCTGGGAAGTGAAAAAACCATTGAGACCGATGTACGCATCGTGGCGGCGACCAACAAAAACCTGGAGACCGAATGTGATGCCGGCCGTTTCAGGCAGGACCTTTATTTCCGGCTGAACGTCATCCCCATCCATATCCCGGCCCTGCGGGACCGGAGGGAAGACATTATTCCCCTGCTGAACCATTTTCTTAAAACCACGGGAAACACGGAACAGGAATTCCGGGAGGAAACCCGGGAAATTCTGGAAAATTACGGGTGGCCGGGGAATATCCGGGAACTGCGGAACCTGGCGGAACGTATTGCCGTGATGTATCCGGGGGGGCAGATCAACGGGAAGGCCCTGGAGGCCCTGCTTAAAAATCCGGGGAACCGGGGAACCGGGGGGGAAGGCGGTCCCCGGGGCGGCCTGCCGGGTTCCGGGGACCGGGAACTTCCGGCGGACATTCTGGGGAAAACCTATAACGAAGCAAGAGAATCCTTTGAAAAATACTATTTGGAATTCCATCTTTCCAGAAACAATGGTATTATCTCGAGAACTGCTGAGGCTATTGGTATCTATCCCAGCAATCTACATTCAAAACTGCGGAAATATTGTATAGTTGTAAATCCGGGCAGTGGGCACGGAAAGAGAGATGAAGAATGAAAGAACTTACCCAGAGACAAAAAGTGGTATTGGCTTTTATTGACAATTTCAAACAAGAAAAAGGTTATGCCCCCACTATCCGGGAAATTGCCGAGCATTTCGAAATATCGGTAAAGGGCGCCCATGATCATGTAACCGCCCTGAAAAAAAAGGGAAGCCTGCGTTTGGTTACCAGGCGTTCCCGCACTATGGAAGTGGTGGGCGCCCATGAGCGGAGCTTCAATGTGGAAATTCCGCTGCTGGGTACCGTAGCCGCGGGCATCCCCATTCTGGCGGAGGAAAACCGGGAGGGAGTTATCCTGGTTCACGAATCGACGCTGAAGAAAAACCGCAACTACTTTGCCCTGAAGATCCGGGGAGATTCCATGACCGGCGCGGGGATCATGGACGGGGATGTTGCGATTATCGAAAAATCGAATCTGGCCCACAACGGGGAAATAGTCGTCGTAATGGTCAACGAGGCGGCAACCCTGAAACGTTTTTTCAAGGAGAATCACCGGGTAAAGCTTCAGGCGGAAAACCCCGTTTACCCCCCCATCTACAGTCAAAACGTGCGGATTCTGGGACGGCTGGCCCAGATAATCCGCAGTTATTAGGGTCTTGACAATTTGGACAACGAAAAGGGACGCTGTTTCCTCTTCCTGGGGCCGGAACTTGGTGAAAAGGATGACGCGGTAAGGGAAATCCGCCGGAACCTGGGGGGCGGACCCGGCGGGCATCCGGAAGAAACAAGTTTTTACGCGGGGGAACATGCGGCAGGCGACATCAGCGCCGCCCTGCGGAATGCCTCGCTCTTTTCGGATCAGAGACTGGTCCTCATCAAAAACGCCGATCTTATCAAAGATAAAAACGACATAGAGCTTTTGGCTTCGTATATCAGGTCCCCCCAGGCAGGGACCACCGTGATATTCCTGTCCGATGAAATAAAGGTGGCAAAGGCCCTGGACGATGCGGCGGCTCCGGATTCCAAGCGGATCTTCTGGGAGCTTTTTGAAAACCGCAAGGGCCCCTGGGTACGGGATTTTTTCAGGCGGGAGGGCTGCCGCATCAGCGACGAGGGAATTGCCGTGGTGCTGGAACTGGTGGAAAATAACACCGAGGCCCTTAAACGGGAATGCGGGCGGCTTGCGTTGTTTTACGGTAAGGACAGGCTTATCGGCGCCGAAGACGTGGAGGAGTGGCTGTCCCACACCAGGGAGGAATCTTCGTTTACCCTTTTTTCCCGGATCGCCGCAGGGGACCTGACCAAGTGCCTGGAATCGCTTCACACCCTTCTGGGCGCCAAGGAATCGTTCCAGTCCATCCTGGGGGGGCTTTCCTGGTGTTTCAGGCGGCTCCGGGACTACCAGGCCCTGGTGGAATCCGGCGCCGTACCACCGGACGGAGGCAGGGGCGGGGATTTTGAGTTCAAAAAAATCGGCCTGGGCTCTGTTAAGAGCCGGGGAGATTATATCCAGGCGGACCGGCGCTACGGCCGGGGCGCTGCGGACCGCTTTTTGTCCCTGGCCGCCGAATACGATACCGCGCTTAGGACAGGAGGCGGCCCCCTGGAAACGCTGCTGCTGGAGATGTTCATAATCAAGCTGGTTAACGGTCTCCGTTCCGGCAGGGGGCCGCAGTGAACGAACCGGCCTGGCTTTTTTCCGCCGTCCTTATCGGCTTCTCCCTTTCCATGGATGCTTTTGCGATCTCGGTAAGTTCGGGTATCGCAATTCCGGGACTTAAACCCTTTTATGCCCTGCGGGCCAGTTTCTTCTTCGGCCTGTTCCAGTTCCTTATGCCCGTGGCGGGCTGGTTTTCCGGGAACAGCCTGGCTTCGTATATCGACGCGTTTGATCACTGGGTGGTTTTTGTCCTGTTGTCCTTTATCGGCGGCAAGATGGCCCTGGAATCCCTGCGGGGCAAAAAAGAAAAATCCGCGGGGGATGGGACAGCCAAAACCACCGATATCCGCAGTCTGTGGACCCTGCTGACGGTCTCCGTAACCACCAGCATTGACGCCCTGGCGGTGGGGGTATCTTTCAGCTTCATGAACCAGGGAATCTGGCGCAATGCCCTTATTATCGGGGTGGTTACCTTTTGCTGTTGTATGGCGGGTTTCGAGTTTGGCCGCCGCCTGGGACGCTATTTTGAAAAATGGGCGGGCCTGGCGGGGGGGCTCATGCTTATCGGGGTGGGAACCAAACTGCTGTTGGAACACCTGTTCGGTGGGAATTAACGGGGCCTGCGGGGGCTTTGCCCCAAGCTCCACCTTAGGGGATGGGCCGGCGGGGAGGAACCTGTTCCCATGCGTCTATCCCGGCAAAACATAGACAAGGTACATCGAACCGCCCGTAACTCCTTACAGGGTAAAAAGATAGCAAGCAAAGAAAAACCGGGCGGGCATAAAAAAGCCCCCGGAAGGGGGCATGGGCGATACTAGATTTGAACTCGTGACTTCTACCGTGTGAAGGTAGCACTCTCCCACTGAGTTAATCGCCCGTCAAACGGCCTGTGAAAGACAGGTACCCGGGCCTGTCCCGAAACCCGGCTGGTTTTAGAACAGGCTTCTGAAAAAACGGCTAAGCTTAACAGGAGGCCGGCCCGCTTTTTCCCTCTACATCCAAAGCTACTGTTCCAAAACTGAAGCTTTGAAACAGTCTTACTTACCATACCATACACCCCGGAACCACGTCAACGCGCCCCGCGACAGCGGCGGCAATGCTCAGTTTGGGCGCATTTTTTGCGGCTCCGCCGCAAAAAACCGGGCTTTGCGGGGGTTCCGTTAAGGCAACCATAGGTTGCCAGGCGTTCCACGCCGGGACCGCTCAGGCAGCCCGCGGCTGCCTGGCGCCCCTCCAATCCCTTGCGCGGAAGAGCAGTATTCCCCCCCGGGTGCAAAGGAGAAACGCCCTCACCAGGGGCCTTCCCGCATAATCCCGTATGTTAACATGAGAAGTGCCGCGACAACGGCGCGGGGCAAAGGCAGGTATTTTTTCGGCCGTAGCCGCGCATGTTTTGCGGCGGACCGCGAAAACCGGGCTATCCGGGGCTCCGCTCAGGCAGCCTGCGGGTACCGCGCTCCGGCCCCGGCGACGCGCGCCGCGGCCGCTTTCGCGCTCCCTGTCCCCTGCGCCCGGAGCGCATTCGCGCCCCGGGCGGCATAACTTTTTCGCAGCGGGCGCGCAAGCACGATAAACGCATAGAATTGCCGATAACCGGTTTACTGCCGCTGAACCGGCGAAAGAATGCCGCCGCATGGAAAGCGCAAGGGATAGATAACCAAAATCCTGCGGATTTTGGTTCGCGGAAATTCCACGGGATTTCCCGCAGGGGAAGCCCGTGGAATTGGAGCGGATAGTCCGGTTCCCGGCCCAGGGGGCCGGGAATGCGCCCAAAAGAAGGGGTTGAAAATTCCTATGTGTTTATCCTGGCGCGCAAGGGTCCTGGGGTGAC
>JAIRXT010000126.1 GCA_031268125.1 Treponema sp.
GCAGGAGCCCGAAATCCCGGAACCGCCGGAAAAACCGGAGCCCAAACCCGCCGGAATTTTCCGGCTCCTTATGCTGACGCCGCTGTCGCGTTAAAACAGGGCGGCCCTTACCCGGCCGCCTTGTGGCCTGCCACAAATTCAGGGAAATTTCTTGACATCTTTGACGGGCCGCAGACCGGCTTGCAACGCGGGGGCTATGGACGGACAATGTTATCAGGGGGTTTGTATGATAAAAAAGGCCATGTTTGTACTGCCGGGCGTTTTCTTTTCCGCTCTGCTGGCTGCCCAGAGCCTGGACGTAACGGTGGAGGAAATTGGCGGCGCCCTGCGGATTACCAAGTCCGGCGGCACGGCCAGGGAACTGGTGATTCCGGACGCCATCAACGGGGCGCCGGTTACCGCCATTGGACCGGGGGCCTTTGCCAAACGGGGTTTGGAGAAACTTACGATTCCCGCCACGGTAACCGAAATTGGGGATTTGGCCTTTGCGGACAACCGGCTTACCAGCCTGGTTATCGGCGACAATGTAACCGTCATCGGCCGGGGGGCCTTTTCGGGGAACCGTATTACCGATCTAAGCCTGGGGCAGGGGCTTGGTTCCATCGGCCGGGGGGCTTTTTCGAGGAACCGCATTGCCGGTCTTACGATTACCGGCAGCATTACCGCCATTGAGGACTACGCCTTTTTTTCAAACAACATAAGGACTCTTTCCGTCCCCGGTACGGTGGCCGTGATTGGGGCGGGGGCCTTTTCCGGGAACCAGATTTCCCAGCTTGAGATTAACCAGGGGGTTACGGATATAGGGGCCGGGGCTTTCTATAACAACCAGATTAGGAGTGTAACGATTCCCGCCAGCATTGCCGTCATGGGGGAACGGGCCTTCGATCTCCGCACTTCCGGCGCTTCCGGCACGGTGGAATACCGGGATACGGGGGGGAATCTGCTGCTTTCATCTTCCGGGAATTTTGACACGTACTATAACATCAGCGGGAAGCGGGCCGGGACGTATACCCTGACTCAGGAGGGCTGGCAATACGGAAACTGACGGTTCTTTGCCCGCCCGGACCCGGACCGTCCGGGTTCTCCGTACCCTGCGGCGGCTGTTTCTGGTGCTTACCGGGGCCGTGCTTATGGCCTTTAACATCAACAGTTTTGTAAGCGCCGGCGGGATTATCCCCGGCGGGTTTACGGGGTTTTCCCTGCTTATCAAGGACGTCGCCTGGACCTTCGGCAATATCCGGCTGCCCTTTAGTATTATCCTGTATACGCTGAACGCCGTACCGGCGATTATCTGCTTCAGGTATATCGGGAAGAATTTTACCCTCTATTCCTGCCTGATGGTTCTGGTAAGCGGTTTTTTGACCGACTGGATTCCCGGCGCGGAGATTGGGGGTGTGAACGTAACGGCGGCGATTATCGCGTTCCTAAGGCCCCACGACATTCTGCTTTCATCGGTATTCGGGGGGCTGCTGAACGCGGTCGCCGTCAGCCTGTGCCTTTACGCCGGCGCCACCAGCGGCGGGACGGATTTTATCGCCATACTGATTTCCGAAAAATTCCATAGGGACGCATGGAACTATATCCTGGCCGGGAACTGCGTCATCCTGGCCCTGGCGGCCTGGCTTTACTCCCTGGACCGGGCCCTGTATTCGATTATCTTCCAGTTTACAACCACTTTCATGTTGTCTTCCCTGTACCGCGGGTACCAGCAGAGGACCATGCTGATTATCACCGGGAAAGCGGATGAGATTTGTACCCTTATCCGGGACAAGACCAACCATACGGCCACATCGCTCAAGGGCCTGGGAAGTTACGAAAAGGTGGAACGGGTGCTGCTCTATTCGGTGGTGGCCGCCGATGAGGTATCCGGCCTGGTATCGGCGATAAAAAAGGCTGATGAAAAGGCCTTTATCAACATCCTGAAGACCGAGCAGCTTAACGGCAAATTCTACCAGCGGCGAAAAGATTAGCCGAAACAGCCGAAGTCCCCAAAGTCCTCAATTTCCACCGCCCGGCCGCTGCGCAGGTAGTAGAGCCAGACCCGGCAGGTTTTCCCCCGGAGATCCTGAGCGGCCCGCCGGTAGACGGCCATTTGGGCCAGGTGTTCTTCGGGCTTTTCGATGCTGTCGGTCTTGAAATCGACCACCCGGACTTCGTTGTCCCATTCAAAGAGCAGATCGATAACCCCGTTGATGAAGAGGTCCCCGGCCGAATTGCTTTGCCGCAGGCAGCGGAACGGATATTCGCCGCGGCGGAACGGGGCCGTCCGGGCCGCTTCCCCCAGGGGGGATGCCAGGAAACGCCCGGCAATGTCTTTTCCCGCCTCCAGCAGGGTCTGCGTCTCCGCGGGGCTGAACCTTCCGGCCAGGCCGGGGGGAATCCGGGCCTCCCGGCCGTCCTGCCCGGGGGAGGGGAGCAGTTCTTCCACGCAGAGGTGGGCCAGGGTCCCGAATTCGGCAAAGCCCCGTTCCGGCCCGTTTTTTGAGAGGATGGGATCGACCCGTGCAAAAATGTCCGCCGCCGGCCGGCCGGACAGGGCAGGATCGCAGCGCCAGCGGCCGCCGCCTTCTCCGTGCAGGGTTTGCCCGGCGGCGCTGGCGTTCAGGTGGTCCGGCCCGATGACCGGGCTGTGCAGAACCCCGGCCCCCGCGTACAGGGGCTCCGCGTCCCGCAGGAAGCGGTTTAGGCCGGAACGGGTGTTGGGGTAACGCGGCTCCCGGCGTTCCCGGTTCCGCAGTTCCTCCGCGGTAAGGCGGGGGATAAGGCCGAATTGCAGATATGGGGGCCAGGCGCCGGATTCCGCGGAGTCCGTACCCCGCGGTTCCGCCAGCGCCGGGAGCAGAAGGCCGAAAAAGGTGCCGTTATCCAGAATTTTGTCCCCTTCGATGGCGTTAACGCCCTGTTTTGCCTCTTCCTCGTCCTTAAGGGCAATTTTCTTTTTTACCGCTTCCCCCAGGCCCGCAAGCAGATCCCCCTCCCCGTTTTCCAGGGGGAAGCTGCCGCTGAGGAACAGCCGCTCCCGGGCACGGGTCATGGCCACGTAGAGGAGCCGCCTGAGTTCAGCGGTTTCCCTGCGCCGCTCCTCCTGCCGGTCCCGTTCGTAGAAAAAATTCCGCTTTATCTTATCAAGGCCCGCACATTCCGGCGGCAGGGGGGGGTTGAACGAGAGGCTGTCGTGGGCGGCGGAGTAGTAAAGGTCCCCGTGGTTCCCGGCGCCCCGGCTCCGTTTGCCGCAGCAGACGATAAACACCGCTTTGAATTCCAGCCCCTTGCTCTTGTGAACCGTAAGCAGCCGGACCGCCCCGCTCCGTTCCAGGGGAATCTCCGTATCGTCCAGGGCTTCTTCCCGCTCCCGCATGGCTTCAAGCCGGTCGCTCAAGGCCGCAATGCTCAGGCCCTGTTCATCGGCCTTGAGGGCCTGGCTGTAGAGATAGTCAAAGAGTTCCCGGTGGGCCCGGGTTCCGGGGTTCCAGGCGGTCTCGTAGCGGTAGCCCTCCTGGTACCAAAGCTCGTTCAGCAGCTGCCCGATCGAAAAATCCGCGGCCTTTTCTTTTATCCGCCGGTACAGCTTCCCGCCCTGTTCCCAGGCGCGCCGGTCCGCTTCGTCCGGCAGGGCCGGAATCACGGAGAAGGGCGGCCCCTCCTCCGCTGTCCCCCGGCTCCCGTCCCCGGCCGGGCCGGCGGGCCGGCCTTTGGCCCGGTTAAAATCGTCAATGCAGAGCGCAAGCCCCTCAAGGGAAAGCCCCGCGAAGGGGGAACGGAGGTACACGGCGTAGGCTTCCGTATCCAGGGGATAGGCAATAAGCCGGAGGAACGCGGCCATGTCGTTCACCGGGCCGTCGGCAAAAAAGCCGCTTAAGCCTTCCGCCGCGTAGGGGATGTGGAGGAATCTAAGGTGCTTTTCAAAGAAATACTGGGGCCTGCGGGTGCGGAACAGGACGGCAATGTCATCGGCCTCGTAGCGGGGGGATCCGTCTTCATTTTTTTCATTCAGCAGATCCCGGATTTTGGCGGCGATAAAGGCGGCTTCGTTTTCATCGTCTTTAAGCTGCTCCCCCGCTTCCTCGTCCTCATCCTCCGCGTGGCTGTCCAGAATGTAAACGGCCGCGCTCCCGCTGCGGTCCGTTCCCGCTTTAAGGGGGCTGTAGTCCGCCTCATAGGAGGGGGCTGCGGGGGGGAACACCGCCGCGTATTGAAAGAGGGGCGAAGCGCCGGAGGAGTCGCAAAGGCTGCCGCCGAAGATCGCGTTGTAAAGGGCGATCAGTTCCGGCGACGAGCGGTAATTGACGCTGAGGTTCAGATCCTGCGCGGCAAGCCCGGTTTTAAGTTCCCGGAATACCGAAACGTCCGCCCCCCGGAACCGGTAAACGGATTGCTTTTCATCCCCCACAAAAAAGAGTTTTTCTTCTTCCAGATCCCCGGCTTCCGGTATGCCGCCGGCGCAGCGATCCTGTTTTTCCGCCAAAAGGAACAGGAGTTCCTTTTGTAGAATGTTGTTGTCCTGGAATTCGTCGATCATGACGGCCTTAAAAGCGGCCTTTTCGTTGTTCCGTATGTCTTTTTGATCCCGTAAAATGGTCCGGGCCAGGCGGGCCGCATCGGTAAAGGTAAGAATGCCCTGGGCCCGCTTTTTCTCCACGTAGTTTTGCTGAAATTCGTCCAGCAGGGCCATGACCGCAAGGATGATTCCCCCCTGGAGCGCGTAGACCAGAATCGACGAGACGCCGGGGAAAAGGCGGCGGAGAGCGGCGGCGGCGGTCTTTGCTTCGGAATTCCGCTTTCCCACGTTTGCCCTGGCGTAGCTTATGCGGTGCAAAACGAGCAGCCATTGGACCATCTGTTTTCGCAGGGGGTGAGTCTCCGCCGCCGTAACGTCCCGGGATTCCAGCAGGGCGTCGAAATATTCCCGCATTCCCGTAACGCTGTCCCGGACGGCCCCGAATTGGTCCAGCAGCGGGAGGAGTTGGGCATGGAACTTGTCCTTGGGGTCCTCCGCACAGCGCTCCGCCAGCTCGTCGATCAGGGGCAGCAGGGTCTTCCGGGCCTTGTTCCACTCGTCGCAGATAAGGCTGAACTGGGCGGCGGTTCCCCGGGTGTACGAGGGCGCCTGGTCGATAAAGCCGTAGGTGAAGGCGGAGGCCGCAAAAATATCGCGGGCAATGTCCTGGGGCCGTTTTTCCCGGTAGAGCCGTTCCAGGGCCGGGTGGTTCAGCCGGGAGATGAGAAAGGGAAGGCTTTCCCGCTGTGCCAGTTCCCAGGCCCCCTCGTCGTCCACGCTGAAATCCGGGCGGATGCCGTAGCGGGAGGCCCCCTGTTTTACGATGTACACGCAGTAGGAATCCAGGGTCTGAATATGGGCGTGGAAAAAATCTTTGAGAGCGGTCCGGGCGGCATCTCCGGCCTCAGCGTTCAGGGCCCCGTGTATGCGCTGGAACATCTGGGCAGCGGCCTTCCGGGTAAAGGTAAGGGTGAGAATTTGATCCACCCGCAGCCCCCGCCGGGTGATAAGCCTGACGTAACGGTTTGCCAGGACCGAAGTTTTCCCCGATCCCGCGCCGGCGGCCACCACAACGTTTTTGTCGCGGTTTACCGCCTCCTCCTGTTCCCGGTTCAGCTTTAACGAGCCTGCGGCCTGTTGTTCCTTAGCCATTGTTTTCCCCCGGCCGGGCTTTCCCGTCCACCGTGTAGAGGGTCCTGCAGACCCGCCGGTACATGCAGGCGCCGCATTGGGCCTCCCCGGCGCTGAATACCGAAAGCTTCCCCTCCCGCATGTCCTGGGCATAGCGTTCAGTCCTGGCGGCGAAATCCGCCATGACGGCGCCGAATTTGTCTTCCCCGGCGCCGGATTCTTCCCCGTTTTCGCGCAGAATCGCCTGCTTTGGTCCGGGCTTTTCCTTCCCGCTCAACCGGTCCCGGATACGGCCGAAGATCACCAGGGTTTCAGCCTTGAGGATGTTGAAGAACAGGGCCGTGTGGACCGGGGCCGCGCCGGAGGCTTCGGCCAGCGTGATATACATGGGAAGCTGGAAATTCTCCAGCCCCCCCTCGCCGGTGCAGGCTTTGCGCTTCGGCAGGTAGTTGAGCTTAAAGTCCACGATAACCCCCCGGTCCCCGGCGGAAGTTCCGTCCCCCGGTTCGGTCAGCAGCAGATCTACCTTCCCCGCAAGGCAGTAATCCTGTTTTTCCGCCTGATAACCTAACTCGCTCCCGGCCACGCGGAAGCCCCCAAAGAAGCCCAAAAGGCCCTTTAAGAGATGTTCCGTCTGGTGTTGTACCGCCCCCGCCTGGGCCCGCAGAAAGCGGGTTGTCAGGCTGCTCAGGGCCGCCGTTTCGCCGGGCAGCAGCGGGAGGGCGTCCATGATCTCCCGGATCGATGCGCCAAGGAGGACGCGGTAATCCTCCGGCAGCCCCCCGGGAAGGGCAAGAAGGCCCCCCTGCAGGGCCTTGAAGAACCGGTCCAGCACCGCGTGGTACAGGCTCCCCGTTACATTCTCGGCCATCAGAGCGGCCTCCATACGCCGGCTTTCCAGCTTAAGGACGCGGCGGTAGAGCCATTCAAGGGAGCAGCGGAAGTAGGGTTCCATAGCGCTGGCGGAGATGTTTTTTTCACCGCAGGTCTTTTTGATAAGTTCCCCCAGGCCCCCGGCTCCTTCCGTGCCGGGCAGCGGGCCGCTTCTCCGTTCCGCCCAGGCCCGGAATCCCCCGGCCTGTACCTCGTGCAATTCGGCAAGATTCCCCTTTTTTGGATCTTCCAGGGCGGATTCTTCTGCGGCAAACAGGTCCGGGGCAAAAAAACCGCCCTCCGTATAGCGGATCCGCGGCTCCTCGACGGCCCCCAGCCCGCTGTGGGGAATTTTGAAGCCCCCAAAGGACTGGCGGGAGCAGAAAAAGGCGGCGCTCAGGGCCGAGTTAAGCCGGTGGAACGCGATAAATGCCTCCGACGCGTCGATGTCCCCCAGGCCCAGGCGCTCTTTTTTTATCCGGGGCAGAAAACTAAGGCGGGAAAAGACCAGGGAAAGGTTGTCCTGGCTGGCGCCCAGCACGATGTGGCAGGCAAAGGGCACACAGGCTGCGGTACGGTAGGGGAGTATTGAAACCCCCCGCCGCGTTTCCTGGGCCAGGTAGCTTGTTTCATTCAGATGTTCGATAAAAAAACCGTAGGGGTCCGGGGCTTTGAGATCGGGGAAGGAATCTTCGATGTCCGCCAGGGCCAGCAGTTCGGAGATACAGCGGGAAAGCACCGCGTCGGTTTCCGGGGAGCATTGGGACATTTCCAGGAAGCGCCCCCTCATGGCGAAGTAGTACCGGATCATGTCCCTGAAGCTCCGGGCCCCGCGGACCTTCTCCAGGGCCGCCTTAAATTCCTCGTAAAAGGCCCTGGCCCGCTGTTCCCGGCTCCCCGCCAGGGAATTAAAGGCGTCCAGCCACGCGTCCGCCCTCCGGTTGTTTTCCGTCCAGGAACAGAGGCAGTTGTTTTTAATGCCGAAGTCGATAAGCTGATCGATAAGGTCCCGGTTTTTCCAGGGAAGGCGGGGGTTGAGCAGCAAGTTGGAAACCGCGGAAAAAGAAAAACCCTGGGTGCAGCAATCCTGTATCCCCGTAAAAAGCTGCCCCGCGCTGTAGGCGCCCAGTTTTTTCCCCGCCCGCCGTACCGCGGGAATGTCGCGGTTGGCAAATTCCCGCAGCACGTAGGGTTCGTAATCTTCCCCCTCGGGAAGACTCACCGCTATTTCATCCCAGGCCAGCCCCTCTTTTTCCACAAGATTCCTGATGTACAGGGCAGCCCCGGTAATTTCGCTGCGGGCGTTGGTGTAAAAAAACGTGCGGAGCGGCCGATTCTCCTCCGCGATACCGGAAAATGTCTCCGCAAGCCGCAGTATCCTTACGTGGGGGGCCGCCTTCAGCATGGCCTCGTATTCGGAAAAATCCCGTAAAGATTCGGGGAAGAAGATAAAACATTCCCTGCCGTTGTCCTCAAAAGGGGGCTTTTCCCAGGCCGGTTCAAAAAGACGGTATGCTTCAAGGAATTTCCGGTAACGCAGGGTAAGGAAGAAGAGGTCCCGCTCTTCCCCTGCCGAAAATTCCGCCCTGCCGGAGTCCGCTTCCTCAATATCCGCCGCAGCTTTGCCGCAGGTTTTTTCAAACCAGCTTCCCAGCTGGGGGAGCATGGACGAAAGCCAGGGGGCAAACGAAAGGGCCCCCCGGGCATATACGGGGGGGATAAGAAATTTGAAAACCCCTCCGTTTTCTCCCCCCCCGCTGACGCCGGCGGCATTTTCCTCCAGCAGGCGGCATACAAAGATCTTCCGCAGAACCGGGGGAATGCTCTGTTTGTTCTGCATCCGGGAGCGGATGGAGGCGTTTTTGAACCGGTCCCAGGCGGTGAACTGCTCCATCGCCAGACAGCCCCCGCCCCTGAAGCGCAGAAGCCGGTCCGCCCAGCGGTTCAGGGCGATGTCCGTGGGGAAGACAAAAAGGGATGCGGGGTTTCCAATGTGTTCCAGGAGTATCCGGTCAATCGTGGTTGTTTCCACGGGGTGATTATACGCTATAATGCCCCCATGATTATAGACTTTCACGCCCATATCTACCCGGAAAAGATCGCCGCCAAGGCGGTGGCCAGTATATGCGCGTTTTACAGTATCCCTATGGGCTGCGACGGTACCGTGGAGGGGCTCCTGAAATACCGGCAGGAAATAGACCGCTTTGTGGTCTTCTCCGCCGCCGCCGCGCCGGGCCAGGTGGTAAGCATTAACGATTTTATCGCCCGGACCGCCGGCGGACACCCGGAGCTTACGGGCTTCGGCACCCTGCACCCGGACTTTGAAGACCCCGAAGGGGAAATCGACAGGCTTACCGGCCTGGGACTCCGGGGCTTAAAATTCCACTCTGACATGCAGCGTTTCAACATCGACGATGAAAGGATGATGAGAATCTACGCCCTGGCGGAGGGGAAGCTCCCCATCGTGTTCCACACGGGGGATTACCGCTACGATTATTCCCACCCCCGGCGCCTTGCCCGGGTTCTGGCGGCCTTCCCCCGGCTTACCGTGGTGGCCGCCCACTTTGGCGGCTGGTCTATCTTCGACCTGGCCCTGGAATACCTCAAGGACCGTTTCTGCTACTTCGACGTCTCCAGTTCCATCCCCTATCTGGGCAGGAAGCGGGCGGCGGAGTTGATCCGCTTGTACGGGGTGGAGCGCTTCCTCTTTGGCACCGATTTTCCCATGTGGGACCCCCGCCGCTGCCTGGAAGATTTCTACGAACTGGACCTGCGGGACGATGAGCGGGAGCTGATCCTCCACCAAAACGCGGAGCGGATTCTAGCAGTTTGTTGCGCTTCGCGCATAAAACAGTAAAAATATTCACAAGGGTGAATATTTTTACCTTACAAACTGCCAAGGCAGCCCATTTATCGAATATTTTTTGCATAAATATGCAAAAAATATACAAGTGCAACAGGCTGCTAGGCGGCCTATGAGCCAAGCGCCTTGTTAAGGTCCTCCGTAATGCCGCCGTCAATGCCGCCCTGTTCCGCCATGCCGTAAAGAGTCTTCATGGTATCGCCGTGGTTCCGGGCGGGGTGGTAGGGCCGTTCCTCCCTGACCGCCTGGTAAATATCAAGGCAGGCCAAAAGCCGGGAGTTAAAGTCCAGGTCATCCCCGGTTTTTCCCAGGGGGTAGCCGGAGCCGTCAAGTTTTTCGTGGTGGTTGGATGCCCACACCCGGACCTCGTTCAGCCCGCAGTCCGTAAGGCCCGTCAGCAGGTCCGCCGTCTTTTGCGCGTGGACCGCTATCTGCCGGAATTCCTCCCGGGTAAGCCGGCCCGGTTTCTCCAGAATCTCCGCGGGGACCGCCAGCTTGCCGATGTCGTGGAGATTCGCCGCCAGGGAAAGCAGGTTACGCTCCGGGATTCCGTAGCCGTAGTATTCGGCCATGATCAGGGCCTTTTCCACGATCCCCGCAGAGTGAAGCTTGGTAAAGACGGATTTGTAGTCTATGACATGGCCGATAAAGCCGGTAATTTCCGGCAGCCGGGGATTGGCGCTGTCCATCTCCCAGGGGGGGATAAGTTTTTCCACGGTTTTATCGATCTCGTCATCTTTCAGGGCCCGGAGCATGTCTTTGTCCAGAACCGACATCAAAAGAGCCTGGGTCTCCGGGAAAAACCGGAAGGAATCCCGGATAAAATCGGCAATCTGGGGAAGTTCCTCCGGGGAACGCCGCTGCAGATGCCAGTTTACATCCACTTCGTCGGCAATACCGATAATCTCCGCCTCAAAGGGGTAGTCCGTTTTCCCGTAGGGCCCCGAACCGTCCGCCCGCTCGTGATGGTACAGGATAAGGTTCTTAATATCCCCGGGGAATTCCAGGCTTTCGATATTCCGCTGCCCGTATTCACAGTGAAGCTTCATCGCGGGATCATGGGAATCCCCCTTCTGTTCAGCCATAATGTATTCGGTCAGGGCGTTGTCGTGGAGCAGGGCGCAGCAGGCAAGCGTGATAAGTTTGCCTTCGTCCATCCCGATCTTCCGGCCCATAGCGGCGCACAGGGCCGCAATCCGCTTGCCGTGGTGGGTACTGGCCCCCAAAAGGCCCTGTTCTACAATGTCCAGAGCCTCCCCAAAGACGATGATAAGCTTATCCATCCTGAAATTCATGGCCTTTAGTGTATTGAAAATTTTCCGGTCTTGCTATGCTATGCAGCAATTCTCATTATTTACAACGAAAAGGCGCTGTAGGGCCAAGTTTAATCCCTTGGTGCCTGCTCAGGGAGATGTTACCGGCGTCTTTTCGTTGCCAGCGATTTTACTTTTAGTGAAAAGCCCCCCTGTCCAACCAAAAGCGGGGGCCCCGGATTTTTCCAGCCGGCAGGAAAGCCAATAAATTTTTTACGGCTCTTTTCGGATTTTGAATTTGGAATTGCTGTCGTTGCCGTGTGGACGCTTCCCCCCTCATTCATTATGATAAAAAAAGAGGTTTACCATGCCCTTGGCCCGCGAAAAAGAAGAACAATATTACACGTATGCCGATGTCCTTACCTGGGATGTAGGGGAGCGATATGAGCTATTTGACGGTGAGGCTTTTCTGATGGCCCCCCCCAGCCGGATCCACCAGGAGATTCTGATGGAATTGTCCGCCCAACTCCATGCCTTTTCCAGGGGGACGGGTTGTAAGGTTTATCCCGCGCCCTTCGGGGTCCGGCTGTTCCCCCGGGAAGACAACAGCGACGACACGTTTTTTGAGCCGGATATTACCGTGGTCTGCGATCCCTCCAGGCTGGACGACCAGGGCTGCAGGGGGGCGCCGGACATGGTGGTGGAAATTCTTTCCCCCAGCACCGCCCGGCATGATTTTCTGTATAAATTTAACGCCTACCGCCGGGCCGGGGTCCGGGAATACTGGATTGTGAATCCCGGTGAGAAGATTCTCCAGGTTTATGTTTTGGACGGGGACGTGTATAAGGTTTTTGGCTACGATGCGGGGGATACGGTTCCGGTTACGGTTCTGCCGGGCTGCCGCGTCGACCTTGGCGCCGTGTTCGGCCCCGGAGCGGCCGGAAGCCGGGATTAAGAAAATGCGGGGGGCTGTACGGTGAACATCGCGCCTATAAACATTGAAGGTCTGGATACGCGGAGGGGCATAGCCATGACCGGCGGAACCCCGGAAGGTTACTGCAATGTGCTGGAGGTTTACTGCCGGGATTCGGAGGAACGCCTGAAAATCCTGGCGGCCTTTGAGGGCGGGGGGTTCTCTCCCGCGGAATTCCCGGTTTTTGTTAACCAGGTCCACGCCTTAAAAAGCATCTCCGCATCCATAGGGGCCGCCGCCCTTTCGGTAACCGCAGCGGAGCTTGAAGCTGCCGGGAGAAGGGGAGACCGGGGGTTTATTCAAAAGGGGCTGGGGGAATTCCGCCGTTCCCTTACGGATACGACCGCCCGCATAAGCGCCGCCTTGAAAAGCCGGGCGGCCCGGAGGGACGTACCCTCCGATCCCGGCGGCGTTGAGACGCGGAGGCTGTTCCAGGGCTTAAAGGCGGCGCTGGAGGCGGAAGACATCGAAGCAATCGATCATTGTATTAACGATTTGGATACCCTGCCCCTCTCCGGGCCGCTCAGAAAAGCCTATGAAGATATTTCCGGCAATGTGCTGATAAGTGAATTTCCCGCGGCCATAGCGGTCATTGATACGCTGCCGGCTTTTTATCCGGGGGAGGAATAATACCAAAAAAACGCCCCGCGGGGAGCTGTCCGGCGGTTTAACGCAGATACGAGGTCCGGAACAGAAAAGCTTAACGCCGCGGCAGGAAAACTGCCAAAGGATTTTGTTATGGCGCGTGAACGGGAACTTATTATATTGGTGGATGATAACCCGGCAAATTTGCAGACGGGGAAAAATGTTTTAAGCGGCCGCTACCGCGTCTTCACCGTACCTTCGGCAAAAAAGATGTTCGACATTCTGGAAAAAAATAACCCCGCACTAATACTGCTGGATATTGATATGCCCGTCATGAACGGCTACGATGCCATAAAGATTCTCAAGGCAGAAGAAAAAACCCGCAATATCCCGGTCATATTTCTTACCGGTAAAACCGATACCGACAACGAGCTTGAAGGCTTAAGCCTGGGGGCCATTGATTATATCACCAAACCTTTTATTCCCCCCCTCCTGCTCAAACGGATCGAAATGCACCTGCTGGTAGAATCCCAAAAGCGCACGCTGGAACTTCAGCAGCAGGAACTGAAATACTACAACGCGTATCTTCAAAAAGCTTTTTCAACCTACCTCTCCGGGGAGGTAGTTCAGGACATTATGACCGATCCCGCCCGCCTGCAGCTTGGAGGTTCCAAACGGCGGATGACCGCCGTTTTTACCGACATTCAGAATTTTTCATCCATAGCCGAAAAGCTGGACCCCGAAGATCTGGTACGGATTCTCAACATCTACCTTACCGGGTTAAGTGATATTATCCTGGAACAGCGGGGCACCATAGACAAATATGTCGGGGACGCCGTTATTGCCTTCTTCGGGGCCCCGCTGGAATTTCCCGACCATGCCCTGCGGGCCTGTACGGCGGCGGTTTTGATGAGGCGGAAGGAACAGGAACTGAACCGGGAATTCCACGAAAACGGTTTAATCTCCGCCCCGCTGCTCACCAGAATCGGTGTTAATACGGGCAGCATGGTGGTGGGAAACATGGGCAGCCAGCGGAAGATGAACTACACGATCATGGGGAACGCCGTAAATATTACTTCCCGGCTTGAAGGGTTGAACAAGATGTACGGCACCTGGATTCTTGTCTCCGAAGATACGGTCCGGGAAACGGGGGATAATTTTCTTGTCCGCAGGCTTGACCGGGTCAGGCCCGCGGGGTTCCATACTTCTATCCGGGTTTATGAGCTTATTGAATTTTCCGCGGTGGTAACGGAGAAACAGCGGAAGACCGTGGATGTTTTTCACGAGGCATTGGATCTTTTTGAAGGACGGAATTGGACCGCCGCGGAAACGGTTTTTTTGCAGGCCCTGGATATAACGCCCGGCGACGGCCCGTCAAAAGTATTCCTGCAGCGGTGCAGAGAAAATGTTCTTAATCCCCCGCCCCTCGACTGGGACGGGGTTTTCGAATTGAAATACAAATAGAGTTGTTTGATAACCTTTAGGTCTCGAACAACTTCCTTAAAAAAACTGCAAAAGGCACAGCCTTTTGCTCCGCCATAAACCGGCCCGGCTTTTGCCGGATAGGATTTTATATTTTTCCCCGCAATCCGCCCGGAGTTTCCTTGAATTTTCCCAGTTTCTCCAGTACGCCCGGTTTCCGGCGCAGTCCCTGTTCCGCCGAATCACAGTACGATCCGTAGGCGGCGGAAAATTTTCTGAATTCGTTCCGGTAATGCCGGTCGTCCCCCGTAAGGGAAAGGGGGTCCCGATCCGGTCCGTAGATCTCAAAATACCGCCCGGCGTCCTCCCTAAGCTGGATACTCCGCACCACGTCCCTCACCTGGTGCATGGACCGGACGGTAGTGTTAAAATCGCTAATCTCAATGATGTTAAGTTCCAGGGTATCCCCGCCGCGGAACGCCGCGGCCAGGTAAGCGGCAAATTCGCCGTAAAGGGGGGCCAGGGAAGGGTAAAATTTTCCAAAGAAATTCCCGGCGTTTTTTGCGTTTTTCAGCATATAATCACCGGGAATCCTGATCGTTACCTGGCTGTTGCTCATAATCCTGCGGGCGGATCTTCGGAAAAGGCGCAGAATCTCCTCCCCCAGTTTTCCGATTACCCGGGTGTTGATCAGGGCAAACCAGAAAAACGGAATGGAGACGTGGGATTCAAAAAGACATTCGGTTTCTTCCCCGGTATCCCGCAGGAAATACGCGTTGTTTGCCATCCCCCTATTATCGGCGTTTTTACCGCCCCGCAGCTATTCCGCACGCGTAAAGGCTGATAAACGCCGGCAATTTTACTTTTAGCAAAAAAGCCCTCTTGTCCAACCAAAAAATGGATAAATTGCTTCTGTGAATACGGTATTGAATGAAAATACCATGCAATTTAGACATTTTTTTACCTTGATTAACCCCTTTTAAGCAAAGTTACTTTTTTAAGGGGAAGAAAAGACGCCCGGAGAATGTAACAGGGGGTGCCGGTGGAAAGAATCTGGGGTGGGGGCCCCGGATTTTTCCAGCCGGCAGGACCCCCAATGATTTTACCGGCGTCTTTTCTATCGAAAATTGAGCTTGTTCCAAAACTCGGTTAGTTTTGGACAAGCTCTTGTAAAAGTAAAATTGCTGGCGTAAACGCCGGGCTTGGTTGATTTTTTTGTGATTTGCCGCTATTCTGGCTCTACGGTATTCGGTATTCCATGCCGCGGCATGAGATGCCGAATACCGGGGAGCTGTTAATGGACGGAACTCCGGCGGACCGGTGGATCGGCAGGACAAAAGACCGGATAAAGCGGGCCTTGATCAAGCTGCTTTTGAAGAAGGACCTTAAAGACATTACCGTCAGGGAGCTTACGGGACTTGCGGATATTAACCGCGGAACCTTTTATCTGCACTACCATGACGTACCGGCACTGTTCCGGGAAATTGAAGAAGAACTGGTGGAAGAGTTTTCACAGTATATCGTGAAATACAAAAATCATTCCGCTTTTTTGCGCATGCCCGTACTGGGCGATTTGTTCCAATACGTTGCCCTGAACCGGGAAGTTTGCAGCGCCCTGCTTCGTTCCCGGGATTCAACTTTTATCGCCCAGATCCTTGAACTAAACCGCCCCGGAACCCCGGATGAATTCCGGCGTTATTACAAACACTGGGACGAAAAATACTGCGATTACTATTACGATTTTATCAGCAACGGGACCCTTGCCATGCTGCGGCGCTGGCTGGAGGCGGGGATGAAGGAAAGCGTGGAACAGATGACCCTGATGGTGGATAAAATGATTAGTAACTGCATCGAAAATATTACGTGAGGGAAGTAATGATGAATTGTGATGTGTTGATCGTGGGAGCGGGACCGGCGGGGATTTTTACCGCCCTGGAAATACTGCGGCTCAAAAAGAAAAAGAACATCGTAATCGTGGAAAAGGGAAGACCCATTGAAAAACGGGCCTGTCCCAAACTCAACACCAAAAAGTGCATGAACTGTAAGCCCTTCTGCCATATTACCACGGGCTTTTCCGGGGCCGGGGCCTTTTCCGACGGCAAGCTTTCCCTAAGCTGCGAGGTAGGGGGGGACCTGCCGGACCTTATCGGCCGCCAGACTGCCCGGGAACTTATTGATTATACCGATTCCATCTACCTGGAATTCGGGGCCGTCCCGTCCGTGGAAGGGCTGGATAAATTTGAGGAAACCAAGGGCATCCGCCGCCGGGCCATAAAGGCGGGGCTGCGCCTGGTGGACTGTCCCATCCGCCACCTGGGGACGGAGAAGGCCCAGGAACTGTACCGCAGTATCCAGCAGTACCTGCTGGAACAAGGGGTCGAGATTCTCTTTGAAACTGAATGTGTCAGCCTGGTGCTGGAGGGGCAGATCTGTAAGGGTATCCGGGTCCACCCGGTGGGAAAGGACGATTATGTTGAAATCCGCGCCCCCTCCACCATTGTTGCCGCCGGCCGCCGGGGCGCGGAGTGGCTGGAGGGAATCTGCCGGCAGTACGACATTCTCCACGAGGCGGGAGTGGTGGACATCGGCGTCCGGGTGGAAACCCGGAACGAAGTGATGGAAGAGGTGAACAAGGCCCTCTACGAAAGCAAACTTATCGGCTATCCCCGGCCGTTTAAGGATAAGGTCCGTACCTTCTGCCAGAATCCCGGCGGCTTTGTCAGCCAGGAAAACTACGATAACGCCCTGGCGGTGGTAAACGGCCATTCTTACAAGGAAACTAAATCCGCCAATACCAACCTGGCGATTCTCTGCTCCCACAAATTCAGCGAACCTTTTAACCAGCCCATTTCCTATGCCCAGAAGATCGGGGAATTGACCAACATGCTGGGGAACGGGCACATCCTGGTACAGCGTTACGGGGACATACTGGACGGCAAGCGGACCTGGCAGGACGAACTTGAGCGGAGCAACGTACAGCCTTCCCTGAGCGACGCGGTGGCCGGGGACATTACCTCCGCCATGCCCTACCGCACCATGATCAACATCATCAATTTTATTGAGGCCCTGGACCTGGTGGTTCCCGGCTTTGCCAGCGCGGAAACCCTGCTCTATTCGCCGGAATTAAAATTTTATTCCAACCGGATCAAGCTGAATGAAAGGCTGGAAACCAACATCGGCGGCCTCCACTGCCTGGGGGATTCTTCGGGCTGGACCCGGGGCCTCATGATGGCCGGCGCCATGGGCGTCCTTATGGGGCGGATTCTGCCCTGACAGGGGCCTAACAGCCTGTATGGAACAACGCAGCCCCGGTCGCATGGGTTGATCGGCGTCTGTTCATAAAGGAACTATAAAAAACTCACCTATGATTGAAAATCATCCTTTTTTGTGGTATGTTTATTCGCAGGAAGGTGGTTTCCATTGAAAAACGCTTTTTTAGTGCTTGTTTTCTTTGCATATCCCCTGCTTTTTCTTCCGGCCCAGACCGCCGGGGAAATTGACGTTATCCTTGAAACGCCCCGTGTTACGTTTACCCAGGCAAGCCGGTTTACCCTTGTCGCCGCGGATGTGGTGGACGAACACACGGAGGCCGCCGCCGCCCTGGAGTATGCCCTGGCGCAGGGATGGCTGCCCAAAAAGGCCGGGGCGGATAATCCCATCAGATTAGGCGAACTGTGCGCCCTCATTATGAAGGCTTTTGATATCAAAGGCTCCTTCCTGTATAGCTGGTTTCCGGGCCCCCGCTATGCGTTCCGGGAACTTGATTACCTTAGACTGATTCCGGGCCAGCGGGACCCGGCGCAAACGGTTTCGGGGGAACGGCTTCTCCAAATTTTGGGGATGGCGGCGGTTTATGCCGGAATAGAAGACAGGGACGCCGGGGAGGCCCCCGCCGTGCAGACGGCCGGTGAAGCGGCCTTCGGCGTCTTACACATCATATTTGCGGCGGATTCCACGGAATTACGGGCGGAAGAACAGGAAAAAATCCGGGAAATAATCCCCCTTCTGGAACGCTACCCGGACAGGAAGATTCTGGTGGCCGGTTATACCGCTCTGGCGGGGTCCGCGGAAGGGCGGATGCGGATTGCAGAGGGACGGGCCTGGACGGTGGCCGGGTATCTTCTGTCCCTGGGGATCCTCCGGTCCGCCGAGACTGTGGTGCTGGGCTGCGGGGCCGAAAACCCCGCGGGAGATAATGCGACAGCCGAAGGCAGAGCCCTTAACCGCCGGGTTGAAATTTCTTTTTTGGATTAGGTTGAGCAGGTGGCAGTGATGAAATTGAAACGGAATATGCTGGTAATAGCCCTTGCCCTGGGGTGGGGCGCCGCCGCCGGGGCTGCGGATTTTGGACTTCTCCTCTCCCCAGTGGTTGGGGGGGGGGGGGGGGGCTACCCGGGGGTTTTATGCGGGCGGAAGCCTGGGCCCCTGGGTTTCCGCCGCATTTGGTGAAAAGGTAAATTTTTATTTTTCGGGAAAGGTTTCGTTTTCACAGGCCTTTGATGCCGGATCATCGGGCATTGAAACCGGTAAAATGACCTGGCAGCCCGTTTTGGAAAGGCTGGAACTGAATTTCCGCCCCCTGCGGTCCGTCTATCTGACCCTGGGCCGCCAGCAGTTCCGGGACGGCGCGGGGATGATCAGCTCCGGGGCCTTTGACGGCCTGGCGGGCAGCTTCGGCCTGGGGCGGCTGCGCCTGTCCGGCGGGGCTTTCTATACGGGCTGGCTCTTCAAAGATACGGCGGCCATCCTGATGACCGGGCAGGACAGCGATCATTACAACAAACCCCTGGATTACGGCAATTTTCTTGACACCTACTTTGCCTCCCGCCGGGCGCTTGCCTACCTGGCGCTGGATTTTCCCGATCTCAGCTCCCGGACTTCCCTCAATGTCTTTGCCCTGGGCCAGTTCGATCTGAACGACGGGGCGGAAAGCGCCTTCCACACCCAGTACCTGGAAGCCCGCTGGGGCCTGGAGCCCCTGGATGTGCTCCGTTTCGCCGTTACCGCGATTGGGGAGCTGGCGGAAAGCGGGGGGCAGGACCTGCGGGGCGGCCTTGCCGCGGCCTTTGGGCTGGACTGGGAGTTTCCCGGCAGGCTGGCGGACCTGCTCAGCCTGGAACTGCGCTGGGGAAGCGGGGCGGTCAACCGGTTTATCGGGCCCTTTGACCCGGTAAGCGGTATTGCCCAGGGTTTTGTCTTTACCCCTACGCTGTCGGGGACCATGAATGCCCGCGCTTCGTATACGGCCCGGCTCCACAGCACCCTTTCCATGAGCATGGACGGGGTCTTTTTTATGCGGACCGATACGGAAACCTTTCAGAACGCGGCGCTGGACGCCGCTTCGGCGGAGCGCATTTTGGGAACCGAAGTCTACGGAAGGCTTATCTGGGCGCCCCAGTCGGTGTTACGTTTGAACGTTGGCGGCGGCGTTTTCTTTCCTGGCGGCGCTTTTGCGGCGGGTACGCCGCTGTGGTGGAATGTTCAGGCGGCGCTGGTTTTGTCTCTATAGTTGAATTTCTTGACGGTTAAATTTTAAAGAGCCGGGCCGTAACGGACCGGCGGGGAGTTGCAGGGATGAAGGCGATATTCAGCGTGATATTACTGGCTGGCGCGGCGGTTTTGTACGGACAGGCGGCATCGCGGGTGGTTATCCGTGAGGTTCGGGGCTCCGTGGAGCTGAAGGAACCCGGAGCGGATCGCTGGGTCCCGGCGCGGGCGGGCCAGACCATAGCCCGGTCGGCGGAAATATCCACCGGGTTCAGGAGTACGGCGGTACTGGACGTGGGGAATTCGGTAGTAACGGTACAGGCGCTTACGCGGCTGACGGTAGACGAAGTACTGGCGGCCGCCGGAGACGAGCGGGTAACGATAGATCTGCGGGTGGGGCGGGTACGGGCGGACGTAAAGCCCCCTGCTGGGGGGAAAACGGCGTTTGAGGTACGCAGTCCAACGGCAACGGCGTCGGTGCGGGGGACCGTTTTTGATTTTGACGGGACGCGCCTTACGGTAGACGAGGGGCGGGTCCATGTAAGCGGCGGGGACAGCGGGACCTACGTTGGGGCGGGCCACGATGCACGGATAGCGGCGGAAAACGGACGGACGATAAGCGGTCTGGAGCGGCTGATGGAAGACCTGGTTCCGGCCGCTCCGGCGGGGATGGCCGACGGTTTTAATACCCCGGACACGGGATCCGGTTCCCCGGCTCCTTTGGCCCCGGCGGCGGCTCCGGCGCAGGGAAGCATGAAAGTCGGGTTTGAATGGCAGTAACAGGATGGGCTGTATGAAATATTTTGTGCTGGGTGTGGTATTGGCGCTGGGGGCCTGCACGTTTTTGACGGGTCCTGAGGGGTCCCCCGGCGAGGGGCTTCTGATTATAGACCTGGGCGGTGCGGAGCGGTCGGCGGCGGCTTTGCCCGGCGGTATGG
>JAIRXT010000132.1 GCA_031268125.1 Treponema sp.
GGGTCTCCCGGATAAGGTCCAGGACTTCCCGGGCTTCGGTGATGATCCGGGCCGCTCCGGCCTGTTTCAGCGCCTGGGGGGAGCGGAAGCCCCAGCTTACGCCCAGGGGGAAGCAGCCGATGTTCCGGGCGGTTTCCATGTCGATTTCCGAATCCCCCGCCAGGATCGTTTCCCGCGGGGTTTGTCCCAGTTGTACCAGCATGTCCCAGGCCGCTCCGGGGTCGGGTTTCCGGGGGATTCCCGGCAGTTCCCCCTGGACCAGATCGAAGCTCCCCGGCGGAAAAAGCCGGTCGATTACCAGGCAGGTTACCGGGTTTGGCTTGTTGCTCAGGACCGCCCGGCGGATCTTCTTCCGGGACAGCTCGGACAGCAGCTCAAGAATCCCCGGATAGGGCCTGGAGTGGACCACGGGCCGTTCCCGGTAGAACCGTACCGCCGCCTCCGCCACCAAGGCGGCATTTTTTTTGTTCCGGTCCTGCACGGGCAGGCAGTCCAGGGCCAGGTTTTCGATGCCCCGGCCGACCAGGGCCGGGTAATCCGCCGTGTTTTTTGGGGGGAAACCGGTTTCTTCCAAGGCCCGGTTCATGGAGAGGGCAATATCATCTGCGGTATCCACCAGGGTGCCGTCCAGATCAAACAACACGCAACGGTACATCATAGTATGCTCCAGTGTGGTGTGTTCCCCCAAGCTTTACAAGGCTCTCCGATGCCCGTATGATTCTAGTTATGGCAGTTATTGTAGCTCCCTCAGTCCTTGCTGCGAATTTTTCCGATTTTGCCGGGGCCGTCCGGGAAATCGACGGATCCCAGGCCCCCTGGGTACATTTGGATGTGATGGACGGCCGCTTTGTGCCGAATTTGACCTTTGGCCCCAAACTGGTGGAGGACCTGCGGCCCCTGAGCGGCGCTTTTTTTGATGTCCACCTGATGACCGCGGAGCCGGACAGCCTTATTCCCGCGTTCGCAAAGGCCGGGGCCGATCAGATCAGCTTTCATATCGAAGCCGTGGTCCATGCCCACAGGACCCTGGAGCGGATCAGGGAACTGGGCAAGGCGGCGGGTATCAGCATCGTCCCCTCCACCCCTGTTTCCGCCATCGGGGAACTTCTCCCCTTCCTGGATTACGTCCTGGTGATGACCGTCAACCCCGGTTTCGGCGGTCAGACCCTTATCCCCCAATGCCTGGACAAGGTCCGCCTGCTGGCAAAGCTGCGGGAGGCGGGGGGGTATAACTACCGGATCGCCGTGGACGGGGGGGTAAATCCGGAAACCGCCGCTTGTATTCGGGATGCGGGAACCGATGTTCTGGTAACGGGGTCCGCTTTTTTCCGGGCTTTGGACAAGAAAGCGCTTGTCAGGGGGCTTGCAGGCATCAGCAATTCCGAATTCAAAAAAAATGACAGTTCAACCTAAAAATGGTCAATGGTACCGGCAGCAGTATAAAACCGTATCTGCAGACATTTGAGGCAGTTCCAAAATGTCAAATTATGGAACTGCAACCTATAAAAACCGCAGTTTTGCAGCCCGTAGGGCGAAAAACTGCAAGAGCCGGTTACAAAATAACCGATTTTGGAACCGGCTCGTCTCTTTTCGGATTTGGAATTTTGAATTCGGAATTGCTGTATGCCGAGAGGATGCTATCGACAGATAGTTCCGTTTGATATATACTATGTTTGTCATGATGCGCCTTTTTCCTGCTGTTGTTATCTGTTCGGCGGCCTTCCTGTCCTGTCTGTCCCATGAAACACTGCAAAACCAGGAAGCAGCGGTCCTGACGGAAAGCGGTTTCAGAATTCCGGTTCCTGCTAAGCCGGTCCCTGAACCGCCCTCCCAGCCGGAACCGGCCGCCGGAAAGGCGGATTTTGATTACGCCCATATCACCGAGGAAGTACAAAACATCACGAGGATTGATGTCCGGCAGCTTATCGAAAAACTTAATGAGATTATCAGGAGCGGCAACTACCGGGCCTGGGTCGAGAATCTGGACGAATCGTACCTGGCCAGGATCAATTCCCGGGAATTCCTTGACGGTATTTCCCAGACGCCCAGGTTCAAAAGCAGGGAAGATCCGTTGAAGGACGCGGAGGATTATTTTTTCAATGTGGTAATTCCTTCCCGGATAAACGAAAATGACCAGATTGATGAAATTGATATTGAATTTGTTCCTGAGGAAAAGAAAATATTTGCTTTTAGAATCCTGTCAAACGGACAACGCCGGCGTCTTTACGAGCTGAAAAACATTAAAGGAACCTGGAAAATAATAAACTAAAAGAGCCGCCGCCCAAAAAATTATTAATAAAATGCATAAATCTTATTGACAGATTGCCTATAAAGCAGATTATTGAAATAGGGCGTTGAAAAGAATCAAAACCGGAACATGGTTTACTCTGTTAATTTGAACCCCTGACCCTATCGAAGGAGACAATAGGAATGGCAAAATTGAAAATCACGGCAAATCTAGGTTTGTTTTTCTTTATCACTGTGCAGATAACGGGAGCCCAAAATTCCGGTTCCGGCCGGGAGATGTCTGTTGAAGAATCCTATTTACAGGAGTCTAACGAGATAAAGATTATCAGGGAACAAACCCGCGGCGATACCGAGGAGCAGAAACTACTGGCCCTGGAATTTATACGGGACGCCATTAACCGCGGAAATGACCGGGAGGAGGTTCGTGCATCCCTTGAGTATCTTGCCACCGAAGGAACCGTTTTGATGGCCAGGGAAAACGGCCGTCTGGTGAACAACTACCCGCTGGTGCGCAGACAGGCCGTGGAATACCTGGGCGAAATGGGAACCCCGGAGGCCAAGGATACCCTTATCAGAATCATCCGGGCCGATAATGAGTCTATGGTTCTGGCCGAGGCATTTAAGTCCCTGGCAAAGATCGGCATTAACGAAAAGGATGAAACGGTCAAAGAAATTACTGCCGTGGTACGGCATTACAATACCCTGGCGACCACCAAGCCGGACGAGTACCTGATTTACAGCGCCCTGGAAGCTTATGAACGGCTTGCCGTAAACGGCGGCATCAGTGATCAGTACACCCTGGGCGTTATCACCGACATTATGGCAGGTCCCTATCAGAAAAAGGTGCGGGACCGGGCCCGGGAAGTCCTGAGCCATTTGTTTAATGCCAACAATAAAGAGAGTGGCAAGTAATCATCCGCAAATACCGGATTGTGAATTCCGGGGCGGCCGGGTAAGGTTGCGGCCCCCGGTCTTTTGTGATAAATTTCCCTGCGTTGTAATTCATAAAAAGTGAAAATTTAATACCCAGGGAGTTTGCTATGCCACGGGATATAATGGACATTATCCGCACCCGCCGTTCCACCCGGTCTTTTGAGGACCGCCCTGTTCCCCGAAAGGACCTGGACCTGCTGCTGGAGGCGGCCGTTTGGGCCCCCAGCGGCAGCAACAGCCAGAGCTGGCTTTTTACCGCCGTCACGCGGCAGGATATTCTACGGGAACTTAACGAGAAGATGCGGCAGGGTTTTCTGGCCTGGACTCCCGATGACGACTATCCGGCCAAACACGGGGCCAAGGCGGGGGCCCGGCGGGAGGACTTTAATTTTTACAACCATGCGCCGGTTCTTATTATCGCATCCAACCGGCCCCGTTACGAAAACGCTATGGCCGACTGTTCCCTGGCCCTGGAAAACATCTTTCTTGCTGCCGAAAACCTGGGCCTGGGAAGCTGCTACATTAACAGCCCCCACTGGCTGCGGAACGACAAGGGGGTCCGGGATTTTTTGTTTGAATTGGGCATTCCCCGGGAGCACACGATCTGTTCTTCCGCCGCTATCGGGTATATCAAAAAGCCTTCCGCCCCGCCGCCCCGGAAGGAACATACCGTCCGGGTGATTGAGTAAGGCCGCCCGCCGGAACAAGGCCTCCTGCTTTTTCAGGAACTCGATTAAAACATAAGCGGCGTTTTCCGCAGCGGCCTTTGTTTTGGGATCCCTCAGGTGAACAAGAGCGGGGGGGAGATTAGAGAAGCTGGACCGA
>JAIRXT010000138.1 GCA_031268125.1 Treponema sp.
GGGGCCGGGTTTCCAGGACAGGCCCTAACCCCGTTGGGGCGCCGGACATATCCGGCTGGCCTTCCCCGGACGCCACAGGGTCCGGAAAACAATAACCGCCGAACAGGAGTTGTAGTATGAAAGCTTTAACCATGTACCGTCCCTTTACCGTGGAGAACGCGCTGAGCGATTTTGACCGCTGTCTGGAATCCTTCTTTGGGGATTCCGTACTGGCCCCGGCCGACCGGATCTTCAACCATCTGCCCGCCGTGGATGTGCAGGAAAAGGAAGACGCCTATCTTTTGGAGGCGGAGCTGCCCGGTTATGAGGAGAAGGATATTCAGATCCATCTTGACGGCAGAACCCTGAGCATCGAGTCCCGGCAGGAAGAGGAAAAAGAGGAGAAAGGAAAGGACAAGGATGCCAAAACCGGTTCCTACCTGATTCGGGAACGCCGGGCCAGTTCTTTTAGCCGGTCCTTCAAACTGCCGGAAAACGCCGATCCTGCCCAGGTAAGCGCCTCCTTTAAGAACGGCGTCCTGAGTATGGGAATTAAAAAGCGCAGCGAATCCCAGAAGCGGCTTATCCCTATCAATGCCGGGTAGTCCGGCACAAACACGGCCGGACCGGGGCTACAGTTTTCCTTCTACCCAGGCGTCGATAAGGTACCGGGAGACGGAGCCGTAGCCGGGGATCCTGGGGAGGCTGCCGGTTCCGAACCAGCGGGCGTCCACAATTTCTTCGCCGTCGGGGCGGATCTTCCCGGCGGCGTAACGGGCGGTAAAGCCCAGCATAAGGGAATTGGGGAAGGGCCAGGGCTGGCTGGCAATATAACGGATGTCCCGGACCTCCAGGCCCACCTCCTCCCGGATTTCCCGGGCCACGGTGGCTTCCAGGCTTTCTCCGGCTTCGTTAAAGCCCGCAATAAGACTGTAGACCCCATCGGCAAATTTACGGTTATGGGCCAGCAGGGCCTCGCCGGTTTCGTTGATGATGATGGTGATTACTGCGGGCGCTATGCGGGGGTATTCCCGCCTGCCGCAGCGGGGGCAGAGCCGGGCAAGTTCATCGGGGGCATCGGCATTTTTAGTCCCGCAGCTTCCGCAGTAGGCTGAATCCCGCCGCCACTGGGCTACATGGTAGGCCCGGAGCATCCGCCCCAGGGGGCCCCTGCCATCCACGGTTTCCCCGGCGCTGACAAAGGAAAGTCCCTGCCGCACGGAAAGGGTCCGCCAGCGGGGGGGCAGGTCCCGCCCGGAATCCAGCAGGGCCCCCCGTATCGTGCCGGGGGCGTCTATCGCGGGAATTTCAAATATATCCGGTTCGGAAGACGGCCCGCACAGGTCCTCTAACAGTTCCGCCGGAATTCCCAGGGCCGATTGGGCATCGGGAATATCATCCCGAAGCAGAAGTGAATCGCCGCTAAACACATAGATACGATCCGCCAAATCCACGGTCTCTCCTGTTCTCTGTAGTATCCCGGTTATGGTATCCCGGCGGGGTATAAGATTCAATCTTTGATTTGAAAGCCGCGGGGATGTATATTTAAGGGGGAGGCGTTTATGAGTATTGCAAGTTATCTGGAAGCCCTGCCCCTCAGCGAGATTGCCGCATATTCCAAAGGTCCCCCCAGGGATAGTGTTCCTTTTGCCGGTTACCCCCGGCAGCATCCGTCGGAAAAAGGCAAGCTCATCCTTATCTACGATCCTCTGGGGAACAGCCCGTCAATTCTGGAATTTAAGCTGGAGGATGTGGTCCACATTGACGAGCTGCATTCTGCGGTAAACCAGGCGGGCGAGGGGCTGCCCCTGGTCAAGCTCTGGGTCCGCCGCGGGGCCCACGGGGTTATTATGGAACCCTTCCAGGTGAGCGATCCGGTGCAGTTTGCCGATAAGCGGGAGGAACTGCGGGAACGGTTCAACACGATCCGCCCCGGATCGCCGGGCATGGGGGCCGTAACCTGAGCCGTACCGCCTGCGCTAAGTTTGCCGGCGGTTCCCGGCTGGGCGATGGCTAAGACCGTGCGCTGCGGCCTCTGCCACCACCGCTGTCTTATTCCGCCGGGGGGCCGGGGCTTGTGCGGCATCAGGGAGAACCGGGGGGAGGAAAATTCCGGCGGAGGCCGGGCGTTTGAAGGGGGCCAAGATTCTTCCGGGGGGCTTTTCCTGCCCTACTACGGTTATGTTACGGCCGCCGCCGTTGATCCCATCGAAAAAAAGCCCCTCTACCACTTCCGCCCCGGTTCCCGCATTCTCTCCCTGGGCTTCGCCGGCTGCAACCTGCGCTGCCCTTTCTGCCAGAATTGGGAAATCTCCCAGCTTGGGGCGGCTGCGCCGGCGGTTGATCGGGCGGCACAGCCGTTGGCGCAACCGCCAGCACAGCCGCCTGCTCAACCGGGGGGACGCCGGATGAGGCCCGAAGACGCCATTGCCCTGGCCCGGGAAAACAACCCGGCGGCTCAGATTGCCTACACCTACTCCGAACCGCTGATCCACATCGAGTTCCTCAAAGACTGCATGGAGCTTGCCCGCAAACAGGGCGTTGCCAATGTGCTGGTGAGCAACGGCTGTATCAGCCTTGAGCAGGCGGAAGAAATCATGCCCCTTATTGACGCCGCCAACATCGACCTTAAATGCTTTTCCAAAAAAACCTACCGGGAGGTCCTGGGCGGAGACCTGGAAACGGCGCTGAATAGCATCCGTGCCGCCCGCCGTTACGGGGTTTGTCTGGAACTGACCACATTGGTGGTCCCCGGCCTGAACGACGGGGATGCGGAACTTGAAAAATGTGCGGAATTTATCGCCGCCCTGGAGGCCGAACCCTTCCGGCACGCCCCGGTAGAACCCGGCGAAAAACGGCCGGAGGCGGAGGGACGGCCCGTCCCCTGGCATCTTTCCGCCTATCACCCCTCGTACCGCTGGGATGCGCCGCCCACAGACAAAACGGCGTTACTGCGCCAGGCGGAACGGGCCCGGAAAACGCTGCGCTACGTTTATACCGGCAACATTACCGGGGAGAATAGCGACACCCCCTGCCCCCGCTGCGGCGCAATCCTGGTCCGCCGCCGGGCTTACCGGGTAGAAAGCCGCCTCCTCCCTCCTGAAAATTCCGCCCCGGGGCCGCAGCCCTGCCGCTGCGCCTCCTGCGGAGCAGATGTGCCGGTGTACCGGTAGGCAAGACAGCCTATATAGTTCGAATTGCGCCCTCCGCAATTCCAAATTCAAAAAAAATGACAGTTCAACCTAAAAATGGTCAAATGTACCGGCAGTAGTATGAAACCGTACCGGCAGCCATTTGACCATTTTTTACCTTGAAAACCCCATGATTTAAGGTAATTCACGATGAAGATACCGGCGAAAAGAGGGGCGAAACAAGTAACGAGGGGTCCAGTTTCGCGAAAGCGAAAAGTGGAAAGAATCTGGGGTGGGGGCCCCGGATTTTTCCAGCCGACAGGACCCCTGGTGATTTTTTACGTCTCTTTTCGGATTTGGAATTTTGAATTTGAAATTGCTGTTGCGCCCTACTTGTACTGAACCTTGGTATCCACCGCCGCCCGGGAAGAAGCGGCGCTTTGGGCGTCCACATTGCCCTGAACCCTTCCCACCCTTACCAGGACAACGGCGTTATGGCCGGAAGGCAGGGCCAACTGGTCTTTGAGTCTTTGATTAATGCTGTTTATGGGACCCGTGTAAATTCGGGAACCGTAGCCCAAAGCCTGGGCCGCCAGGTACATACTCTGGGCCGCCAGGGCGCAGTCCAGTATCTGGCTGCCGTTGGTCCTGCCGTCCCCCTCGGCGGAAATCACAATGAGCAGGTTCCCGTCTTCGTTATTGGACACAATCTGCCGGGCCAGCGCGGGACTCCGCACCACGGTGAACATCCAGGGCTGCCGGTTGTTGGCGCTGGGAGAACGGATACCCGCAAGAAGGATCTGATCCAGATCTCCCTGGCTGACGGCGCCGGCGGTAAAATTCCGCGCCGCAGAGTGGTTCAAAATGGCCTGAACGCCGCTTCTATTCTCCTGGGCCCCGGCCAGACCGGCAAAAACTACCAAAATAACGCAAAAAAACCCGGCTTTTTTCATTGTTTCGAACTCCCCTTGATGGATTCCCGGCCAAACCGGGCGTCCCCCATCATACGCCGCTTTTACGGCAATTGAAAGACATTGAACAAAATGCTATAGTCGAAAGTAAAGCTTTGAAACTTGGTATGCGAAGCGTTTTTCTTAAAGAGGCAATTACAATGGCAGATTCCGGAACCTCATCATTAGATACAAAGACCGCACCGGGGAAGAATTTAATACCCGATAGTTACGATTTTACAATTGAAGAACTGGGGAAGCGAAACATAAAATCTCCCATTTCCATGTCAACGGTGGAAGGGGATATGATAGCGAATTATGTAACGGATAATCAATTTATCCGTTTGGAAACCAGCGTAAAACTGGGGACCCAGACACCGATAAAGCGAAGCCAGATACTGGAATGCGCCGGGCCCCGGGAGATGCTCTACTTTACCCCCGCCCATGTTCACGCGGGAATTGTAAGCTGCGGGGGTCTGTGTCCCGGTATCAACGACGTAATCCGGTCCATTGTCCGGTGTCTGTGGTACCGTTACGGCGTCAAGCGAATTTCCGGGATTCAATACGGTTATTTGGGCTTCCTGCCGGAATATCAATACGGAGTTAAACCCCTGGACCCGGATAGTGTGGACGACATCCACAAACTGGGGGGCACGTACCTGGGCAGCGCCCGGGGAGGCGGCAAAGAGGTTGTCAAAATTGTTGACGCCATAGAACAGTTGAATATGAACATGGTCTTTACCATCGGCGGGGACGGGACCCAGCGGGGCAACCTGGATATTGCCGAGGAGATCGAAAAGCGAAAGCTCAAAATCGTTATGGTGGGAATTCCCAAAACCGTGGACAACGATTTTGCCATAATTCAGCGGTCCTTTGGGTTCGATACTGCGGTGGACAAGGCTGTAGAAGTAATGGCGGCGGCCCACATGGAGGCCAGCTCCGCCATTAACGGCATCGGCCTGGTAAAGGTCATGGGCCGGGAATCGGGCTTTATCGCCGCCCATACCGCCCTTGCCAGCCACGAAGTAAATTTCGTCCTTATCCCGGAAGTGCCCTTCAATCTGGAAGGTTATAACGGCTTCCTGCGGCATCTGGAAGACCGGCTTACCCGGCGGCATCACGCCGTCATTGTTGTGGCGGAAGGGGCCATGCAGGACCAGCTCCTCACGGAAAAGAAAACCGACGCCGGGGGCAACCTCAAAATGGCGGATGTGGGGACCTACCTGCGGGACCGGATTATCCGCTATTTTGGGGAAAAGAAAATAGAAATCAACCTGAAATACATCGATCCCAGCTACATCATCCGTTCTTCCCCGGCTAATCCTACGGATTCGATCTACTGTGAACGGCTGGGGAACGCGGCGGTCCATGCGGCAATGGCCGGGAAAACCAAGCTGATCATCGGCCTGGTAAACAACGAATTCGTCCATCTTCCCGTCAAAGCGGTAATTTCCCACCGAAACAGAGTGGACCCCGAAGGGAACCTGTGGCGGGATACGCTGGACGCCACACATCAACCCGGCCTGATGGTGAACAGCTTCGGCAACAAATAATCCGGGGACCCGGGCGGGTCCGGCGGCTGTCAATTCCTGTTACCTTTGCCGGAATTCTTTGCTTTATTCGAAGAGGGGACGCTACCCAAGAACCCGCGTACGCGGGGTATCTTTATCAAAAGAATAGAGAGACTTCCCCCAAATGGAGGCTGCTTTGAAACGAATCGTAATTTTGGCCCTGGGTTTTACCGTGCTGGGAACCCTGCTTTTTTCCCAGGAAGGAAATTTCCGGCGGAGGGAAAGGTTTGACGACTTTCCCCTGAACCGGACGGCCCCGGAACAGCTTAGCCTGACCGGGACCCTGGGGCTTAAACAGGGTGTCATTGTCCTGCAAACCGAAGATCAGACCTAGTATGTACCGGATTTACAGCGCTATACCGGTTTTATTGAGGGCCTTACGGTGGGCGCATCTGTTACCCTGGAAGGCTGGGAGATACAAAATCCCCGGCTTGATGAAAATACCGGTTTTCTTAGGGTTTCCAAGCTTACGTTGAACGGGAAGGACTACGACCTGGGAGACACCCGCCGGGATCACCGTTCCAATCCCCCCCGGCCCGCCGCCCCCTATGGCCGCTAAACTTGACCCACAATTTAACCCGGTCAAATGCGCTGTGGAGCAAATGTAACACCTTGTACATATCTCTTCCCCACACAATAAAGCCAAATTTGACCCATGTCGTGTATCCGGGGCCGGGAAAGGGCCAGGAAAACATATGGAATTCTCTGCCGGAGCGTATCGAAGATAGCGAAGGCAGATTCTACATGCGTTTTTCCGGCAATTTCCCGGCCCCGGTGGAACATTGTGGGTCAAGTTTAGCCGCTCTGCGGCGGGGTTCTCCATTTTTTTTG
>JAIRXT010000222.1 GCA_031268125.1 Treponema sp.
CGCCGTCCTGGGGGCCAGGGCGGAATCCAGAAAAGCCTTAACCCGATCCACGGGGATGGAAAAATTCGCCGCCTGCCGGAAGCGGGCGCTCAGGGTGTTGATCCCCGCCACCGCATAGCCGGCGGGAAGGTCCGGGACCCGGACCAGCAGGGGCCCGCCGGAATTCCCCGGATCTACCTGGGCGGTATGCTGGATATAGGGCCCCAGGATCCGGCTCTTTTCGTCATTGTCATCCTCGGGGAATTCAACATGGGCGTTGGAAACCATGCCCCTGCCGAACTGCCACAGGGTGGTATTCCCCAGGCTGGGAAAGCCCGCGGAGTACACGTCCTCCCCCTCATCGACCTGCCGGTCCAGAAAGGCCAGCCCCCCGGTGAAGGGCCGCCCCCCCTTGGGAAAGGCCAGAAGGGCAATGTCCATGTCTTCGTCGGCCGCGATGATCTCAAGGCCCTCGTACTTGACCTTAAGGCCGTCCGGTTTTTCAAAAGTAACCGAAATATCGTAAGACTGGGTGATCACGTGGTGGTTGGTGATGATGTAGTTGGCCCCGTCCGGGCCCACGTAGACAAAACCCGTGCCCGATCCGCCTTTGAGGTAGGTGTCTATGCTCCGGGCGGCGTCCGTATTGCCCCGCCGTTCAAATTCGGTCCGGAATTTCCCCAAGTAAGCGACAATATCGGGGTGGAAGGTCTGGTTGATCAGCCCCACATAGTCCCTCAGAACCTCGGCCTGTCCAAAACAGAGGACCGTCCCGCCGAAGATCATGAGCAGAAAGAACAGAGGACCCAACCGGGGAACCCTGCCGCAAGACCTGACCGGTCCGCTGTTTCGCCGGTTATACATAAAGACCGGTTTTTTCATGGGCGTATTCCCCACCTTGCAGTTTACCCATTAGTATATAAGACAGGGGTCTGGCAGGCAAGCTTTTTTGATCACCTTCATGCAATTGCCGCCCCTGGATTGCAGATCGATCTGCACATCGATACAGGAGGATAAAATGGATGCAGCCGAAAACCGGATTGCCCGCTACGATTGCCGGAGGGTACGGGAGGCTTTTCCCATAGACGGGGACCTGGAAAAGCCCGTATGGAAGCAGGCGGAGAAGTCCCGCCGCTTTGTGGATATGGTTACCGGCGAACCGGCGCCCCTTGCTACCCAGGCGGCGGCCCTGTGGGACGAAAAGGCCCTGTACGTGGCCTACTGGATCGACGAGCCGGATGTCCGGGCTTCGTTTACCGAGCGGGATTCCCTTATCTGGTTTGACAACGATGTGGAACTTTTTTTTGACGGAGAGGACTGCTACTACGAGTTTGAGATTAACGCGTTCAACACGGTCTACGAGGTGTTTTTTATCTACCAGGACGCCCTAAAGAAGGGCAGCCGCTTTGAACAGGCGGGATTCGACCTGTACAACCGGGATGTGGATGTCCTGAGCGGCTTCCAGGACGCCGCCCGCTTCAGAAAGCACCCCCGGGGGCGGCGCTGGGCCTTTATGGACTTTGACTTTCCGGGCCTGCAAAGCGGCGTCAAGGTTGAAGGGAAGATCAACGACCCTTCCCATATCGACAAGGGCTGGACCGTGGAACTGGCCTTTCCCTGGGAGGGCTTTAGGATTCTAAGCCCCGGTAAAAACTTCCCCCCCAGGGACGGGGACAGCATCCGCTGCCAGCTCTTCCGGTTCGAAAATCTGCGGGCCAACGGCAATGCCCTGGGCAGCGCCGGCTGGTCCCTGAATGAACACGGCGTCTACGATTCCCACCGGCCGGAGTGTTTCGCCCGGCTGCACTTTAAGGAGTAAGGGCGGGCCCGGAAAACGCCGCTAAAGCGGCATCGCTAAAGCGACACCCAGACCGCCCCTTTTTGGGAGCTTTCCACGCACTTGCCGGTAAAGACAACGCCGTCTATGCCCATTTGCAGATCCGGAAAGTCTAAATCCCCCTCCGCCAGGGCCAGGCCGCTTTTCCGCTTGATCAGGGCGCCGGCGTAGGCCCGGTAAATGTTCGACAGGGCATCGAAGTAGCCCTCCGGGTGGCCGGAAGGAAGCCGGGAATAGGACTGGGCCGGGGGGTAGAAGGGGTCCTTGGCCCGGGAAAGGGTAATGTTGGGCTGGCCGAAGCGGGAAAGGCCCAGGTAATTCGATGCCTCCTCGTTCCAGTCCAGGGATCCCTTGGTACCGAATATGCGGATTCGGAGGGCGTTGTCGCAGCCGGAGGCCACCTGGCTGGTCCAGTACAGGCCCCTGGCGCCCCCCTTGTAGTTCAGCATGACCGTGGCGTTGGTATCCAGAACCCGGTCCTCCCCGATAATGTCCAGCCGGGCGCAGAGGCTTTCGATCCGCAGGCCCGTGATGTAGGAAACCAGGCTTTCGATGTGGGTCCCCAGGTCCCCGACACTGTTGGATTTTCCCGCCAGGGCCGGGTCCGTCCGGGTTACGGCCTGCTTGCTCCCCTGCTTTTCCGCCGGGGGGAGCAGCCATTCCTGGGGGTATTCGCCGTTGACAAAGAGAAT
>JAIRXT010000227.1 GCA_031268125.1 Treponema sp.
TAGCCCGGTTCTTTGCCCTATACGGCGAAGAACCGGGCGGTCAAATGCGCTGTGGAACAAATGTAACACCTTGTACATATCTCTTCTCTGCGATAAGGCTAAATTTGACCCGTATCGTGACCCATGGCCGGAAAAACATGGCGCCACAGGCGCCTAGGAATTCCCCGCCGGCGGCATATTGCCGAGTGTATGAAAATAGCGGAGGCAGATTCTACATGCGTTTTTCCGGCAGTTTCCCGGCCCCTGTAGAACGTTGTGGGTCAAGTTTAGCCCTGGGTACACGGCACGCATCAAATTTAGCCCCCTGACAGGACCTCAAGAGACCGTTACCGGCGTCTTTTCGTTTTAGAACTCCCTTGACATTGGTTCTTTGTTTCAAATATAGTGGTTTTTAGGGTAATGCCTAGTATTATTATAGGTTTTATAGGATGTGAGGAAACCATGAGCAAACGAATTAAGCAGATCGCCATATATGGGAAGGGGGGCATCGGCAAATCAACGACTACCTCGAATCTGAGCGCCGCGCTGGCGGAGATGGGCTTAAAGGTGATGCAGTTCGGCTGTGATCCTAAAAGCGATTCCACCAATACGCTGCGGAACGGTAAATTCATCCCCACCGTGCTGGACACGCTGCGGGAACAATCGACAGTAAAGGCCCGGGACGTTATTTTTGAAGGTTTTAACGGCATCTACTGCGTGGAGGCGGGCGGGCCCGCCCCGGGGGTAGGCTGCGCGGGCCGGGGGATTATCACGGCGGTGGAGCTTTTTAAGCAGCAGCGGGCTTTCCAGGAGCTGGACCTGGACGTGGTGATCTTCGACGTCCTGGGGGACGTGGTCTGCGGCGGCTTTGCGGTGCCTATCCGGGAAGGGATTGCCGAGCATGTGTTTACCGTGTCGTCATCGGACTTTATGTCGATCTACGCATCCAACAACCTGTTTAAGGGGATAAGCAAATATTCCAATGCCGGGGGCGCCCTGCTGGGCGGGGTCATTGCCAACTCTATGGGCCCCCCCTACTCGCAGGAAATTATTGACGACTTCGTAACAAGGACCGGAACGGCGGTGGTGGAGTACATTCCCCGGTCCATCACGGTAACACAGAGCGAATTGCAGGGAAAAACAACGATTGAGGCACTGCCCCGGTCCGTCCAGGCGGAGGTGTACCGCTCGCTGGCCAGGAAGATCGCCGCCCACGAAACATCAAAGGCCCCCAGCCCGCTGGAGGTGTCCGCCCTCCGGGAATGGGCCGGCCAGTGGGCGGACAGGCTCCTGGCCCTTGAGCAGGGGAAGATAACATCACCGGGGGATTCGATCTAGGGGCAGGGACCGGGCTTTCCGGGGTGCCTGATACTGTCTGTCAATAAAGTCTTTTCAGAAGCGGTACCATAAGTTAAACTGCAAACAGGAGCATAGAATGCCAGCTATCCATCGGCAAGATTGCCGCCGGCAAGATTGCCGCTTGGACGATACGGACGATGTAATCGACATCTGCCTGGACAATGTCTTCAAAGCAGTCTTTACCAAGGATACCCCCGAATCCCAGGGCGCCCTCTCCGGGCTGCTTTCGTCCATCATCGACCGGGATGTAACCGTACTCACCATAGCCGCCAACGAACCCCCCATCGACAACACCAGGGACCGGCAGATACGCTTCGACATAAACTGCAAGGCAACCCCCGGCGGGGAACTGATGAACGTGGAGATGTTTTTAAGCCCGGACCAGTGCGAGCCGGCACGGCTGGAATTCTATATGGGGAAGCTCTTCACCGGGCAGGACATACGGGGAGAGGACAAGAGCTACGATGATCTGAAAATGGCCTACCAGATTTCGTTTCTGGTAAAGAAGCGGCTGTTCAACGATGATGAGTTTTTCCATATCTTTGAATACTATGATACGAAGCGGGAAGTGGCGCTGGGGGGGAGGAGCCGGATTATCACGGTAGAGCTGGAGAAAGTGGAGAAGGCGCTGGAGAAGCCTACGGGGGAGATGAGCGGGAAGGAGCGGTGGGGTGTATTTTTCCGGTATGCGAAGGACCGGGAGAAGCGGGAACAGATCAACGAGATATTAAGGTATGAGGAAGGGATAGCAATGGCGGGTGAAGTATTGATGACGATAAGCAGGGACGAGGTTGAGCGGGCCCGGCTGATGAGTGAATACAAGTATGCGGTGGACCTGCAGAGCCGGATGGTAACCGCACGGCGCCAGGGGGAACGTGACGGGATAGCAAAGGTCGCCCGGAAAATGAAGGCCCAGGGAATCCCGGTTGGCCAGATAGCCGAACTCACCGGCATACCCCCCGAAGATATAGCCAAACTGTAAGCCGCTTGAGGCTTTCCCAAAAACTGAAGTTTTGGGAAAGCCTCGATTGTCTGTATAATATGAGCCGTGAGCCGTTTTCTGTCTGCTATTTGCCCAAAAATATATTTAGTATTACTAAGCGACAGGTTCCCCGTCAACGATGGGAACCGGCTTGATATACGTGAAGGGATATTTTTCGTACCAATCCTGCTTGAAGGGCAGCGGGACGTTCCGGGAAAGCTGTTTGTTAAACTGGAAATTCCGCAGCTTCATGTTCAGCCGGCGGGCAATTTCAAAGACTCCCGAATAGCCGCAGTAATTGTACGCCGGGCCGAAGAGGGGCAGCAGCGGCAGCCCGTAGCGGGAGGCGATATTGTTCCCCCCAATATGGGCGATTAACACATCCGGTTTAAGGCGGCGGACGATGTTGGCCATTTCAAAGGGCTGGTTGGTAGCAACGCTGAACTGCACGTCGTCGATGCTTTCCAAGGCTTCAAAAATGGGCTCCACAAAGCGGTCGTAATGGTGGGCCTTAAAGCCTACTACCTCCATGCCCAGGTCCTGGCAGATCTCCGCGGTGGCG
>JAIRXT010000022.1 GCA_031268125.1 Treponema sp.
CACGAGGCGTATTGTAAGCTGCAGATGATGAGCGAAGACGAAGCGGACCGGATGATGTATGAAGCCCGGTTAAAGGCCCAGCGGGATGAGTATTCCCGTATACAAGGCGCTCGCCGGGAGGGCCGGGATGAAGGCCGGGATGAGGGCCAAAATATGGTTTTGGAACTGGTGAAACAGGGTTATTCCGCTGAGCAGATTGAAGCAAAACTAAGCGCCGTCAAATAAGGATGCCGAGCCAAAAACCGAAAATTTTGGCCTTTGGAACTTCGTTCCCCAAAACAGGGGAGTTAATCATAAAACAGGCAGATGCCGCACACCTGTTCCGAGCCGCCCTTTTTGAGGGCCGCGGCGCAGGCTTCCAGGGTGGCCCCGGTGGTCATGACATCGTCGATAAGCAGGGCGCGGCGGGGCGGCGTCCCGGTGGGGATAAAGCGGCCTTCCAGGTTCTGCAGCCGTTCCCGGCGGCCCAGTTTTTTCTGGGTTTGGGAGGGGAGCCGTTTAAGGCAGCGCCGGACCGGGAGGCCCTCTTTTCCCAGCCGCCGGGCCAGGTACTCCACCTGATCCCAGCCTGTGCGGCGGATCTTCCCCGGCCGGGGCGGCACGGGGACCACTTCGAAGCCGGGAAAATCCCGGCACCGTTCCGCCAGGCGCCCGGCCAGGTAATTCCCCAGGCCCAGGTTCTTTTGGAATTTGTAGGCCCCCAGGAGTTTCCGGTACTGCCCGGTGTAGGGGTAAAGCAGGCTTACCGAATCGCAGTTCCAGTCGTCCTGCTCCCGGCAGGACAGGCAGCGGCCCTGTTCGGAGATGAGGGGCCGCCCGCAGCGCCCGCAGCATTCCTCCGCCGGGGTTTCCGGCCGGGTTTCCAGGCTTTCCCGGCAAGGTGTGCAGAGGCCCTGGGGGGCTTCTCCCGGTTCAAACAGGGCCGCCCCGCAGAGACCGCAGCCTGAAGGAAAGAAAAATTCCTTGACAGAAAATAACAGAGCCGTCATATTCTCCTCCTTGGGTCCGGCCGGGCCGGTATGTTGGATATTTTTAATACAAAAGGGCCCGGTGGGGAAGAAAAAATGACAATTGTCATTTTTGTTGCAGTGTTTGGACGCTATTCAAAACCGTGTCCGGATAGTTGTAAGATGTTTTCCAAGGAGAAAGTTATGAATGGTCTTGAGATTAGTTCGTATGAAGACAAGGGCTATAAACCCCTGGTAGATTTTGAATCCTGGCGGGTGGCGCTGATCAACGGGGCGGCGGCTTATGAGCCGGTGAAAATTTCCGCCCTTTCCTGCCACTGCGAAACCGACGAGATCTTTGTGCTTTTGAAGGGCAGTTGTATGCTCCTGATCGGGGGCAAAGACGAAAAACCCGGCCCGGTAGAAAAGGTCTGGCTGCAGGAAGGGCTGCTCTACAACGTGAAGCGGGGAACCTGGCACAACGAATGCCTGATGCCCGGGGCCAAGGTGCTGATTGTAGAAAATTCCGACACCGGCAGGGCCAACTCTAAAGACTACAAACTTGCGGAGCCTGTCGTCCTGTAGGCCGGCCGGGCCCCTTCTTATTTCTCCGGTTTAGAGCCAATCAGCGTGAAGCTAAGGCCGCACTGGTAGCGTTCCCCGGATTCGGGGTTGGTGGCCTTGTCCGAGGCATAGTAACCTACGGAGCCGGTGGAAAATTCCTTGGCCTGGGCGTATGATGTGGCCCAAACCCTGCCCTCGCTGTCCTTGATTGTTATTTCCAAAAATTTGGGGGCATTGGGGTCCCGTTTTGCCGGTTCTGGCATGATTCGCTCCTTTTTCGCAGCATAATGAGCCTTTCCCGCAGCAGTTTTGGGAAAGGCTTCTAAAAGCGGTTAAGCTTACCGTTAAGCCGGCCCGCCGTTACTCACAAATCAAGGGCGCCTGGGGACGCAGGGCAGCACAGGTTAACGTGCGGTGCCTTAGATATCTTCCAGGTCTTCATCATTATCCCTGAATTCGGTCAATACATAGACCAAAGTCCCGGACTTGCGGACCCGCAGTTCGGCGAATCCCTTGGTTACCAGGGTATCCAGGGCCTTTTTGGATTCTTCCAGGCTTACGTCCGCCGTCAGGGCCACCTCGCTAACGGTAAGAATGCCCTTGTTTTCCTTTGCCTGGCGCAGAATGTTCCGCTCCAAACTGCCCTTGTCCCGGACAATCCGGGCTTTTGTGTCGTCCGCATAGCGCCAGTTACCGGCGTTTTGCTGCCGGAAGGATGTTTCTGCCCGGCGCCGGAAGTCCCGGCTCAGGGATTCGCTAAGGGCCAGCCGCAGGTTCGCGTCCTGCACCTGCCTGGAGAGGGTGAAGAAATCGTAGATGCCCCCCACAAAGCCGAGCCCGCCTGAGCACATCCACAGGATTCCTGAGGGGATCTTTCCCAGATAGAAACGGTGGAGCCCCAGGGCGCCAAAGCCCGACAGGAACCAGAGAAGATAGGCGATCCCGACACTATACATATTCAGGATAATACTTCATATTTCCGCTCCCTCCAAGGGCCTTTCCCCGGCAGAGTACCGCTGCGGAATCATCACAGCGGCTGGGTAACTACCATGCCCTGTTCCAGTTTGATGCGGACCCGGTGCAGGGGTTCGGTAACCGGGAAGCCGATTCGGCATATCTCGATAAGGGTGCCGGGCAGTATCTCTCCGCTCACCTCTATGACGGCGTCCTCGTTGTACACGGTTTTTGCCAGTAGTTCGGTAAGCTTCTCCGATGCCTTTTGCTGTTCCGCCAGTACCTGCCTAAGTTCTTCTATCATGACGCCGCGTTTTTCCGTGTCTTCTTCGGCATCGATAAACTCCCTAAGCTGCCGGACCCTGATCCCCAATGCTTTTATCAGGCTGTTGTTTTTTTCTTTTTCCTGCTCAATGGTAAAATCCACCCCGCAGTGAATGGCGGAAATTTTCCCCTCTTTTCTGCCTATTGCCCCGGCCTTAATGCCTTTAAGGGCGTATAATTCCGCCCCTACGATCAGCCCCCGGTCTCCCATTTCGATGTTTTCCAGGGTCCAGATCTGGGAATTGACAATTGCCGAAGTAACGGTACAGGTCTTGCGGACCGCCGCCCGGCAGTTTTCGATGAATTTGGTTTTAAGCGTGCCGCCAATCTTCAGGAGACCCCGCCCCCTGCCGATAATGCCGCCGCTTACCTTCAAGTCCCCTTTGGTAATCGCATCGGTTACGTCGAAGGTCTGTTTGATGGTTACCGATCCCCCGGCGTAGATCTTAAAACCGTCCGATACCGGGCCGGAGATGGACACGTCGCCGGGGAACATGATGTTCCCTGTGGAATAACCCACGGGCCCCTTGATGGTAAGCGTATCCTTAACGTCCAGAACGCCGCTTTTTTCCACCATCTGGCCGTTTATTTCCGCCAGGATAAGATTTCCCTCGGTCCGGGTATTTTCTCCGCCCTGGACTCCCGTCGGCTGGATGGTTTGAAAGGGCAGCCCTTCGCCGTGGACATTCATTCCCGGTTTTCCTTCCCGGCGGAGCCGCAGCTTGGCCAGGACCTGATTCTTTTTTACGATGACAAAGGGAGTATAGGTACGGTAATCCACGCGGCTGTTCCCTTCCGGAACCTTAGGGCGGCTGTAGACATGCGGGTTGACGGCGAAGAAGGAGGTTATTTCGTCAACAGGATCTTCCCCCTTGGCGATAAGCACGTCACGGACCGGCCGGCGGTTGTTGTTACAGTCCCAGATAGCCCGCTGGATCTCCTCCTGGCGCACTCCGTGGATAATATTCAGCTTGTCCAGAACTCTGTTGACAGATCCGGTGGTGATGGGGGAACCCTTGCCGGAGGGAGGAAGAAAATCCGCCCTGGCTTCCATGTCCTTGTCGCTAAAGCCCACAGCTATATTCCCATCACTTGATCCGCTGTGGATTACCGTTTGGCGGTTTTGGGAATCTGGCACCTGATGCTCTCCCCTTATCCGGTAATTTCCCGGTTAAGTCTGTTCTTTCGGCCAAGGTTTTGAAAGAACTTCAAAAAATTAATATAACTCTTATTATCGGCAGATAGGGAGAAAATTATAACAATATTGTGCGTTTTGCCGCGCCGGAAATTCCGGCAGCCTGCCGCGTCCCGCGCTTAACACAATGAGCCGGTTTCAAAATCGTATATTTTTTGCATGAATATGCAGAAAATATACAAGCGGAATAGTTAAACTTAAGAATTGCTGACCGGCAGGACCCCCAATGATTCTTTATGCGTCTTTCCCATCGGGAAATTTTGCAAAAGTAAAATTGCTGGTTGCTGACCAGGCGCTATTGTAAATTTATACAGGTTGTTGGTATGATTATTCAGTAAATTATTATGAAAGAAAGATTGATTCGTCTAAAACTCGTGCGAAATTTGATAAAAACCCATCGTATTGAATCCCAGGAATCCCTTTTGGAGTGTCTGCAAAAAGAAGGGTATCCGGTAACCCAGGCAACCCTTTCCCGGGACCTAAAGACCCTTAAAGTGGGCAAAGTCCCCGACGGAGAAGGCGGTTATATCTACTCCCTTCCCGGCGAAGAGGAACGGCAGGAGATGACCCGCACCTATATCCACGACTTTTTGCGGGGTTATATCTCCATCGAATTTTCCGGCAGCATGGTGGTAATTAAGACCTATTCGGGACATTCCGATTCGGTAGCCCTGGCAATAGATAATCTGGGCCTGGACGACGTGCTGGGTACTATCGCGGGCAGGGACAACACGGTATTTGCGGTACTCCGGGAAGGAATTACCGGGCGGGATTTTATAAACCGGATGAAGGAAAGCATTCCGGAACTGGAGGAGTAAAGACATGACCTACAGAAATTTGGATAAGACCGGGGGATACCGGCGGCTGCTGGCCCTGGCCGGTGATTATAAACCGTTCGATTTCCGCCGGATTTTGGACGCCCGCCGGGTGGAGGCTTCCCGGGTCCCCCTGGCCGCGGGGCTTACGTTTTCCTGGGCCGCCAAGGCGCTGGATCAGCGGGTCCTGGAGGCTCTGGGGGCCCTGGCGGAAGAGCAGGAACTTATCCCCAAGTACCGGGCCCTGCTTGAGGGGGAAACGGCCAACACCGGGGAACGGCGGAAGGTCCTGCATCATCTGCCCCGTTCCCGGGACGGCCTGAGCCATACCGGTAAACCCGTGCTTCACGAAGGCAGGGACCTGGGGGATTTCTACCGGAAAGAACTGGACCGTTTTTCTGCCTTTGCCGGAGCGGTTCACGAAGGGACTATCCGGGGTTCCACCGGCAAGGTCTTTAGCCGCGTGGTACAGATAGGGATCGGCGGTTCGGACCTGGGGCCCCGGGCCCTGTACCTCGCCCTGGAAAGCTGGGCCCAAAAAGAGGGGAAACAGAAGCTCCGGGCAGGGTTTATCTCCAACGTGGACCCCGATGACGCCTCCCTGGTACTTGCCTCGCTGCCGCTGGAGGAGACCCTCTTTATCCTGGTTTCCAAAAGCGGAACCACCCAGGAAACCCTGGCCAACGAACTGTTTGTCAAGGACAAACTGCGCAAGGCGGGCCTGAACCCGGCCGGGCACCTGGCGGCCGTAACCAGCGAAACCAGCCCCCTGGCCCATAACCCGGCCTATCTGGATTCGTTTTATATTGACGATTTTATCGGCGGCCGTTACTCGTCTTCTTCCGCCGTGGGCGGGGTGATTTTGTCCCTGGCCTTTGGGGCCGGGACCTTCGCCCAATTTCTGGCCGGCGCACGGGAAGCGGACCTGGCCGCCCTGGAGCCGGATGTTCTAAAAAACGCCGCCCTGCTGGACGCCTTGGCCGGGGTATGGGAACGGAATTTCCTGGGGTATCCGGCTACGGCGATTTTGCCCTACAGCCAGGCCCTGTCCCGTTTCCCCGCCCATCTCCAGCAGTTGGACATGGAAAGCAACGGTAAGCGGGTAAACCGGGACGGTGAGCCGGTCGCCTATTCCACCGGCCCCATAGTTTTTGGGGAACCGGGGACCAACGGCCAACATTCGTTCTACCAGCTCCTGCACCAGGGCACGGACCCGGTCCCCCTGCAGTTTATCGGCTTTGCGGAAAGCCAGCGGGGGGAGGATGTGGAGGTAGACGATTCGTTCAGCCAGGCCAAGCTTTTGGCAAACCTGGCGGCCCAGATTGTGGCCTTTGCCAAGGGGCAGGACAGCCCCGATGCGAACAAGGCATTCCCCGGGGGCCGGCCTTCCGGCCTGATCTACGGGAAACGCCTGGACCCCGCCGCCCTGGGGGCCCTGCTGGCCCACTTTGAAAACAAGGTAATGTTCCAGGGCCTTATCTGGAATCTCAATTCCTTTGACCAGGAGGGGGTACAGTTGGGGAAGGTCCTTACCAAAAAGGTACTTGCGGCCAGGACCGGCGGTATTGCCGCCGCCGGAGACGGCGCCGCCGGGAACGGCGCTCTGGACGCTTACGGCAAGCTGCTGGGGCTTTAATAGAGTTGTTCAATAACTTCAGTTATTGAACAATTTCCGCTAAAAAACAGCAGATGCGGCGGATTTCTGCAAAAAATCTGCCGCATCTGCGAGACTTGTGAAACAACCAACCGGGTTGTTGAACAAGTCCAATATCCAATTCCAAGGGAGTAACGATGAAGCAGAAACAGCTTATCCCCGCGGGGAATGACTGGCAGGAACGGTTCGCCCGGGATTTTCAAGGTTCCCCTTCGGATCGCATCGGCCACGAATGGATGCTGATTAGCGTCGGCGCCGAAAACGGCGGCGGCGGAACGGACTGGAACACCATGACCGCAAGCTGGGGCGGTCTGGGGGTACTCTGGGGCCGGGACGTGGCCTTTATGTTTATCCGTCCCAGCCGGCGTACCTTCGAATTTGCCAACAACAGCGGACTCTTTACCCTGTCTTTTTTCGATGAAAGCCGCCGGGATGCCCTGAATTTTATCGGCGCCAACTCCGGCCGGGACTACGACAAGGCCGCTGAGACGGGCCTTACGCCCCTGGTCTTCGGCAGCGGCATTGCGGAGGGCCGGGCGGCGGGGGCCATCGGCTTTGATGAGGCCCGGGAGATTATCGTCTGCCACAAACTTTACACCCACGATTTTGATCCCCGCCGGTTCCTGGATGCCCCGCTTATCGAAAAGTCCTACAACGGCAAAGACTACCACCGCATGTACATCGGGGAGATTCTTACGGTCCTGCGGCGGTAGTTCCGGGTACCGTAATTTGGCATAGGGGGCCGGTTATTTTGTAACCGGCCCGGACAGCCGGGAACTTGCTTCCGGCATAGGCCGTTGCCGTAGTTTTGGAACAAGCTCTATGAAAATATTTGTATCTTCCACCATATATGATCTTATGGATGTCCGGGCAGAGTTAAAATATATGTTTGATCAATTAAAAATTTTTTCAAAATTCAGTGAAATTAACAGTTCAAACTTCATCGTTGACTATAAAAAATCATCTATAGAAACATGCTTAAACAATATAAAAGATGTTGACTATTTTATAGTGATTATTGACAAGCGTTACGGGCCGGTATTGTCAAATTTTGGTTATGATAATATCAGCGCTACTCATTTGGAGTATAGAGAAGCTGTAAAATATAAAAAAGACATTCTATTTTTTGTCCGAAACAATGCTTATGCAGATTACTCGATTTATAAAAAGATGAATGATGATGAAAAGAAAAATTTTAAGGGAAACTGGATAAAAAACAAAAACGATCTGTGTCTGTTTTGCCTTATTGATGAGCATATTAAACTTAAAAGCAAAGATATTAACAATTGGGCATATTTTTTTGATAATTCAGTCGATCTAAAAGAAACGGTAAAAAAAGCAATAGAAAATAATTTACTGGCGGAAAAATTGGTTGAGCGGATAGCTTTTAATGAACTGCCAAATCTAACGCTTACCTGCAGGGTAACGGACGGTTATCCAGCAATTGTAGAAGGCAGGATAAAAAATTCCGGGAAAACCACGGCATTTGTTAATATAATCAAATGGAAAGACTGGTCAAACAGCGCAGAAATAAAAATATTGGCGCCTGATGAAGCGTTTACTGTTTCTTTTAGAGGGTTTGATAATACTTTGATATTGGATTATTCAAGTTATGACGGCATAAACATCTATGATGAAATAGCAGTTACGGTTAGAGCCCTGGATGCTGAACATTATGCACATTCTTCGCTTTCCAAAGGTAAAAAATATAGAAAAGGCAATCCGGTAAAAATAAATTTATTAGGGTTATCCGACAACTAAAAGTTATCGAACAACTCTATTCAGCGATACAGTTTTTTATAAATTCTTTGTATGAGTATTCACTGCTGGATATTAACATATCGTCGATAATTTCTGTAAATGCCGTAATGCAGACATCCAGTTTCATTTCACGGGGAATTTCCGGCCAGCCGGGAACCGGTACAAGGCCGGTGCCTGCGGTATGAATATTTTCAAGCACCCTTCTTTTCTTTGAAGGTTTTCCCATTTTTATTTCATCGTATAATTTATTGCCTATTTCGTTTAATGCCCCCAGGGATTCAATGATTTTATTTTCCCCGATTTCCTGTATATAGTTTCTGATAGGAGCAAATTTATCCCGCAATTCACTTACAATTTTCAAAATTTCAACAGGATTGCTGTTCCCCTTGTTGATCAAATACTCTTTTATTGAAGGTATTTCAATGCTTTCCGGATACCATGCGTTGGAATTTGCATTTTTTATAATATCCTCTATTTTTAAGGATATTGCCTTTAACAGCGGTTTTTCTTTTCTTCCCCGTTTGACGGCAGGAGAATATATTTTATCATTGTTTCTTGCCAATACCCTGTTCGTTATTATTCTTAAATCAGAAACTATCTGGAATGACATGTTTCCATTCCAGCCGCCGCTTTTGGAAAGCGCAACCAGTTTATTAAATATTCTGTCTTCATGGACTATAATCTTGATAATTGAGCTGTCCGTGGAAAATGACGATTGCTGGTATAAATCACCCGTTATCATGTCATACGCGTTGCCTTTTATTGAATCTGTAATTGTATTTATTATTTTAAGAATGTCGTCATTCAATTTTGGCAATAGTGTCCGTGCATCATGTTCTGATACCAGGCGGCCGGGGATGTTGTCAAGCTGGGAAGAAAATCTTTTGCTTACTTCGTCAATTAATGTACCGGCATCGTTATTATCAATTTCCTGAAATTTAATATTGCGAATGTTATAATCCACTGCCAACTGCTCAATAATTTCTACTGATCTTTTTGCCACGTAATCTGGAACCAGCCCGGACAAATTGATTTCTTCATAAAAAATCATTTGTATACACAGTTGAATAAAATCTTCTATCTGGTCAATGTCGCTGCATCTTTTGTAGATGCAGGATCCCAGATTTTGAATAGCGTTGTTCTCTGCCAGAATATTCATA
>JAIRXT010000072.1 GCA_031268125.1 Treponema sp.
ATCAGGTACTTACCGGATAAAACCGAAGAAAACTCACTATGATTGTCTTGAAATAGACGAGTTTTGGACGTATGTGGGGGAAAAGAAGAACAAAGTATGGCTTATTTATGCGTATCACCGTGAAAGCGGGGAGATTGCGGCGTATGTGCGGGGGAAACGGGACATCAAGACGGCTGAAAGGCTGAGGAAACGGATAAAAGAGCTGGGGATAAGCTATGGGCGGATAGCGGCGGACAACTGGGACAGTTTTCTGGCGGTCTTTGGAGAAGACGGGCATCTGGTAGGGAAAGCGCATACGGTAGGGATAGAGGGGAACAACTGCCGGCTGAGGCACCGGGTATTTCGGAGGACCTGTTGTTTCTCGAAGAGCATAATTAAAGCGTTTGACATGGCTTTCTTTTACATCAATTATGGCTTCGTTTAAGGCCCGTCATACTTTGTGGATCACCACCAAACATCGATGTCCTGCACGATCCCGAATTCCTGGACGGGACGATATAAACAAAGTATCTACATCGGGAAAATAAGAATTGAATTCCCCCGGCGGAAGCAGTATATTTTGAAAAGGCATTGTAAACATGAGTAATTTAGTAAATAATGAAATTTCTTCAGAGCCAAAGAAATTCTGGGAGAGGCTTTAACAGCCCAAGGACGTAGAACAATGGCAGACAGAAAGGTTTACATCGACTACAACGCTACCACCCCCCTGGACCCGGAGGTTAAGGCCGCCATGATCGAGGATTTTGATATCTTCGGGAATGCCTCCAGCATGCACGGGTCCGGCCGGCTTGCCCATGACCGGGTAGAAGAAGCCCGGGCCGCGGTGGCAAGGCTTCTCGGCGCTTCCCCGGCGGAGATTATCTTTACCTCCGGGGGGTCGGAATCGAATAACACGGTCTTTCAGACCATGCGGTCCCTGGCCTCCGCCCCCGGTTCCTCCCGGACGGAGATCATCACCACCGCCGTTGAACACCCCTGCGTGTTGAATTCCGCATCCTATCTTGAATCGCTGGGGTTTACGGTCCATTTCCTCCCCGTGGACGAGTACGGCAAGATCAAAATGGACGACTTACAGGGCCTGGCCGGGGAAAAAACCCTGCTGGTTTCGGTGATGATGGCGAATAACGAGATCGGTACTATTCAGGATATTGCCGGAATCGCGGCTATTGCCAAAAAAGCCGGGGCCTACACCCATACCGACGCGGTCCAGGCGGTGGGGAAGATCCCCGTAGACGTGCGGGCGCTGGGGGTGGATTACCTTACCATGTCGGCCCATAAGATTTACGGCCCTAAGGGAATCGGCGCCCTCTTTGTCCGGGGAAAGGCCCCCCTGTTCCCGCTGATCCACGGCGGCCACCAGGAGGACGGGCTGCGGGCCGGGACTTACAACAACATCGGCATCCTGGGTTTTGGCAAGGCGGCGGAACTGGCGCGGGGACGGGTGGAAGCCTACGGTTCCCGGCTTTCCGCCTTACGGACGCGCCTGCGGGACGGGTTATTGGGGGCGATACCCAACATTAAGATCAACGGGCATCCCCGGGACGTGCTGCCCAATACCCTGAACGTGTCCTTCCCCGGAGCGGAGGGGGAGTCCATCCTCCTTTCCATGGATATCATGGGGATCGAGGCTTCCACCGGTTCGGCCTGTGCTTCCGGAAGTCTGGAACCTTCCCATGTGCTTATGGCAACCGGCGTGGGGCCGGAATTGGCCCACGGTTCAATCCGTTTTAGTATGGGCTGGGGAACCAGTGAGGAAGATGTGGATTACGTCGTCAAGACCGTACCTCCCATCATCGCCCGGCTGCGGGCCATGTCCACGCTGGTTTAGACAAACTACGGACGGCGCGGCGCCCGGACGCCGTAAAGGAGCGTTTTATGCCGGATTGGCTTTATTCGGATACCGTCAAAGATCATTTTACCAACCCCCGGAATGTGCTTTTGGACGATGAATCTTCGTTCCCCGCGGACGCCCGGGGGCAGACGGGGAATATCAAGTGCGGGGATCAGATGCTGATGCTGCTGCGGATCAAAAACGACGTTATTGTCGATGTACGCTGGAAAACCTACGGCTGCGCCAGCGCCATCGCCAGCACCAGCATGCTCTCCGAAATCATCAAGGGCATGAATATCCGGGACGCCTATACCGTCCGGCCCGAGGACCTGGTGGAGAAGCTGGGGGGACTGCCGGACTACAAGATTCACTGTTCGGTCCTGGGAGACAAGGCCCTGCGTACCGCCATTGACGACTACCTGGAAAAAACCGGCCGGGCCGGGATGCTTAAGGAAACCGCCGCCGAGATCTGCCGCTGCCTGGGCATAACCGACAAGGACATAGAGAACGCGTACCACAACGGCGCCCGCACCTGGGAACAGCTCCAGCAGGCCACCAAGATCGGCACCGTCTGCGGAGGCTGCAAGGAAAAGGCCCTGGAACTGCTCCACGAGTTCACCCATATCTACGGGTAGACGGCAGGGACGTACTGCCGCTGTTTCAGGGCGTAGTGATAGGAGCCATATAAAGACACCCGCATAAGGAACCCTGCACGTTACATGATGTCCGGCTGCCGGGGTATCCAGGGGCACCAGTAATCGAAGGCCGGCGGATTGATGATACGGTTGTTGATAATGTAGTAGATGCAGAAGCAGGCCAGAATGCCGGCCAGGGCACGGACCAGGTAATCTGCCGCCCCGGGGGGAACGTGGGCGTACCAAGTGCGTTTTTTCAGTTTGCCGTAGGAACGCAGATCCATGGCGTTGGCGATGAGTTCTACTCTGCCGAAGCTGCTGATGATGAGGGGTACCAGTACCAGGGGCATGGCAAAGAGGCGCTTTAGGGGGCCCGCCCGTTTGGGGCTGAGTTCTACTCCCCGCATGGCAAGGGAATTGGTAATGTCGGTAAAATTCCGGGCTATGTCGGGGATGGTCCTGAAGGCCAGGGAAACTACGGTACAGGCCCGGTAGGGGAGGCCCAGGTGGTTAAGGCCGGCGGCCAGTTCCGAAGGAGTAATGGACAGGACAAAGACCAGGGCCGACGAGAGGGAGGTGAGGCGTTTGAAGAACATTACCCCCACATACCACAGGAGTTCCCGGGTAAGGTAAAAACGGCTGTTGAAGCGTATGATCAGCGTTTCGGCCCCCACATGGCTCAAGCCTGTTTCGGGCTTTATCAGTATGATCATGAGGGAACCGATAATTCCCGCGGTGATGGTCAGAAAAACAAGGATAAAGACGATGGGTTTCCGGTTCGGCTTTATGGAAACTATGCCGGCGGAACAGAGCAGGAACATCAGGGCCAGGAGCCGCAGATCGAAATTCATGATGATATAAACGGTAATAACGATGAAGGCGCTTATTTTGGTTGAGCCGTTGAGTTTTTGAAGGGCGCTGCGGCCGGGACTGTAGTTGATGATAAAACGGTTGTTCATGCCTGTTCCTCCGCCGCTTCCCTGTCCCGTAAGGCCCGCTCGGCCCTTTCATGGTTGATGTACGCTTCGATACAGCGCCTGCCGGACATGCCCAGCGACTCCGCCAGGGTATGGAGGGAGGTCATCTTCAAATGGGCCTTCTCTACAGTATCGCTGTCGGCCAGGATGCTGTAGACAGGGCCGTCTGCGATAAGGGATCCGTCGGCAAATACCAGTGCCCGGCGGGCTTCTTCCAGGGCCAGGTGCATGTCGTGGGTAATAAGTATCATTGTTTTTCCGTAATCCCTGTTGAGCTTCCCGATAAAGGTCATGATCTCCGTATAGCGGCGGTAATCCTGGCCCGCGGTAGGTTCATCCAGAATGATGATCTCCGGTTCCAGGGCCAGTACCGACGCGATGGTAACCCGCTTTTTTTGTCCGTAACTCAGGGCCTCAACCGGCCAGTTCCGCATGCCGTAGAGATCGCATGTGCGCAGTGCTTCCCTGGTGCGCCGCTCGATCTCCGCCCCGGAGAATTCACGGAGCCTGAGGGCAAATTCCACTTCGTCCCTTACAATATCCTTAACGATCATCTGGTTTGGGTCCTGCATGACATAACCGGTGCGGCAGGCAATCTCCCGGATGCTCAGGGACGAAATATTTTCCCCCTTAAGAAAAATGGTCCCCTCCGTGGGCCTGACTATGCCGCAGAGGAGTTTTGCCAGGGTTGATTTACCGGCGCCGTTTTTCCCTATGACGGCGACGGACTCCCCCCGGTGTATTGCAAGGGATACGCTGCGGAGCGCCGGGGCTGCGGGGGATTCTTCATAGGTAAAGGACAGGTTTTCGACCCGGATTATTTCATCGGTCCGTTCCTCCGCGGGCCGGGGGGCTTCTTTTTCAAAAAAAATACGCAGCTTTTCGCTGTTTTCCGCGGGGAGTTCAAAAGCGCCGCCTTCCGGTATGCCAGGAATATCGTCCAGGCTGCAGCGGGCGTATTTCATTGCCTTAAGGTACAGGGGCTCCCGTATGCCGCAGCGGTTCAGGGCGCCGCTTTTAAGCAGTTCTGCCGGGCCGCCGTTGCTTACGATCTGTCCCTGGTCCAGCAGTACAACCCGGTCCACGGGGCGGTACAGTACGTCTTCAAGCCGGTGTTCGATGATAATAATGGTGTGATTTTTGGAAATACGGTTGATCAGATCTATGGCCGACATGCCCCCCCGGGGGTCCAGGGAGGCCAGGGGTTCATCGAAAATAAGGAGCGTGGTTTCCTTGTCCAGGACCCCCGCCAGGGCGGCCCTTTGTTTTTGCCCCCCCGACAGGCTGAAGGGCAGGGCGCCGAGGAACGATTCCATGCCCACTTCACGGCAGTTCTGTACGACCCGGACAAGCATCTCGTCCCGGTCCATGGCGCTGTTTTCCATGGCAAAGGCAACATCCTCCCCCACCGAGAGGCCCACAAACTGGGCGTCCGTATCCTGAAGTACCGTGCCTACCTCGTGGCTAAGTTCAAAAATGGACAGGTCCCCGGCTTCCCTGCCGTTTACCCTGCAGGACCCCGATACTTCCCCCTCGTAGGCGAAGGGGATAAGCCCGTTGATACAGTTTGCCAGCGTCGATTTACCGCTTCCGCTGGCGCCGAGGATGAGTACCTTTTCACCTTCGTATACCGTCAGGGTAATGCCGGTAAGGGTAGGCTCCTTTTGCGCCTTATAGCGGAAACTGAAATTTTCAAATTCTACAACGGGCCGGGGCATCAGGATTCGACGCTGAGGTTGCTCCGCTTCCTGAAGCGCCGCGAAAGCAGTATCAGGACAGGAATACCGATTATTACCAGTACCAGGGTATTGGAAATACCCGAGGCAAAGGCCTGCAAAAAGGTTATTTCCAGGTCCGATGCGTATATCAGGGTAGTAAGCAGGGGCGTTATCAGACCAAAGGCCAGGGCATTACCCACAACGGCGGTTATAACATAGATAACGGCGTGCTTAACGCCGAAAATGCCTTCCCGTATACGGGCGCCGTAGAGGGGCAGGGCGCCGATAAAGAGGCCCAGTACCCCGTTGCCTATGGACCAGTCAAACCAGTAACCCCAGCCGCCGATGGTGTCGGCCAGGATATTGCCCAGGAGCAGGGTGATAAACGCGGGGACCGGACCGAACAGACCCCCCACTACCACCGGGATGATCATTGCCGAGGTAAGCTGGGTATTCGTAAACACAGGAATACTGCCGTAAACCATCAGGACGCCGAAAAGCGCCGCCCCCACCGCGATGCCCACCAGGGTTTTGGTGTTCCATTCGCCAAAAAAAAGATTTCCTACATTTTTTTTCGCCATCACGCACTCCTTACGAAAAATTTATAACCAATCCCATGGCGGACCGGATACCCCTTTAACTGCGCCGGAATTCGATCTGCCAACCGGAACCGGCGCCGATTTTGTATTTTTCTACAAAGCTTGCCTGATTCAGGCTTAGGTAGATATGGCCGGTGGAGCCATTGTAGATGACGGGGTCCCCCACCGGCACGGAGCCGAAGGAACGGTGGTAGAGGACGGTGCCTTTGAACACCACTGTTCCCTCATGCAGGATCTCCACAAGGGTCCTGTCGCCGTACACAAAACCTGCCTGCTCAAAACCGCCGATGCGTATATCCGAAACCACCGTACCGAAGTGGGTGTTGGCGCTGACGATGATGCCCCGGGCGCAGCCCGGGATAATCAGCGGCGGGGGAAGGGGATAACTGACGATCGTGTCTACCGGGTAGGCCGGACCGGTCTGTTCGTAGCCTATGATCCCCGATGCCAGGCGGGCCGCCGTATAGGCAAATATGTCCCTGCCGTGGAAGGTGTTGAACTGTTCCGTCCCCGGCCGGCGGTTTGTTTTTTCGTCAATCTCCCGGACTTCGGCAATGCCGGGTTCGGACTTAACGTGGGTCAGGCTGCCGTTATCGGGGCTGATGATGTAATAACCGTCTGCGGTCTTCGCGGCCGCTGCCCTGCGGGGACCGCCTACGCCGGGGTCTACGACGCTTACAAAGATGGTACCCACAGGCCAACAGGGCATGACATAGCTCAGGGTCCAGGACGCTGCCCAGGGTTGAAACCTGGGGATCTGGTGGCTTAGGTCGTATATGCGCAGTTCGGGATCGACGGACAGGATGATCCCGTGCATGCACGAGGGCGCTCCCCCCTGGGTGTCGAAATCGCTTTGTATACAGATAAAGGGCTTAACCATCCGCCGCTCCTTGGGCGTCTGCAGGTCTTTCCCGGGAAGCCGCCGTACCGCCGTAAATTCACCATACCCCATAATTCCTATTTAGTCAATGGGTTTTATAGGAAACTGGCAGCCTGTTGCACTTGTATATTTTTTGCATAAATATGCAAAAAATATTCGATAAATGGGCTGCCTTGGCAGTTTGTAAGGTAAAAATATTCACTTTTGCGAATATTTTTACTGTTTTATGCGCGAAGCGCAACAAACTGCTGGCGGTCAAACACTATTCAAACCGCGGGGTAGAGGCCTTTCAGCTTGAGATGATATGTGTCTCAAACCTGATCCCACTATATACCTTGATCCGCTGGGGCGGATAGCCCGGTCAGGCCTGAAGCAGCAATTCTCATTTTAACCATTCCAAAACGAAAAGGCGCCGGTAAAATTCTCTTGGGGTCCTGTCAGGGAAAAATCCGGTGATTTTATAGGCGTCTTTTCCATCGAAAATTTTGTAAAAGTAAAATTGCTGGCGCCCGTCGTACGTGGCGGCGGGCCGGGTTTAGGATTGGCCGCCGGTTTTGGGTTCCGCCGGCGGTTCGGGGGGAAGGGGGCGGGGAATTGTCCGCCGGTAGAACGCGGCGCCGGCCGCCGGATCAAGACGCGGTGTTTTCCGTTCCGGACCCAGGTTCAAATCCAGGGTATCCTGAACCAGAAACGCGATAAAGACCG
>JAIRXT010000073.1 GCA_031268125.1 Treponema sp.
ATGGTATTCAAATCCAGCAGCCGTACTTCCTGGGCCAGAACCAGAAGCGGGGAGGGGGCGGAGGACCAGGGGTCCTCCGGGGCAGGGAGGCAGGCCGTTTTATCACCGGCGGATACCTCCCCGGCCGGCAGAACGGTAAACTGGACCGCCTCGGGAACCCGGTTCTCCACAATGGCCTGGGCCCGGCGCAGTACCGGTTCCGGAACCCCCGCCATGCGGGCCACGTGGAGGCCGTAGGACTCCCCGGAAGGGCCTTCTTTAAGACGGCGGAGGAACAGAATCTCCCCGTCCTTATCAAGCACCTCCATGGAACGGTTTACCAGGCGGGGGTGTTCGATGCGGGAAAGTTCATGGTAGTGGGTTGCAAAAAGGGAACGGCACCTGATGCGATCCAGAAGATCCTCACAAACCGCCCAAGCTATCGAAAGGCCGTCCTTAATACCGGTCCCCCGGCCCACCTCATCCATAATCACCAGGCTCCGTTCCGTGGCGGTATTAAGAATATAGGCGGTCTCACTCATCTCCGACAAAAACGTAGATTCCCCCCGGGCCAGGTTGTCCGACGCCCCCACCCGGCAGTAGATCCGGTCCGCTATCCCGATACGGGCCTCCCGGGCGGGGACAAAAGAGCCCATCTGCGCCATAAGAACGGTAAGGGCCGCCGCCCGCAGGTAAGTGGATTTTCCCGCCATGTTGGGGCCGGTTATCAGGGCGAAGGAACAGATATTCTCCGGCGGGCAATTCAGGACCACGTCATTGGGAATAAATTCCCCCGGAGGCAGATGGGCCTCCACCACCGGATGGCGGCCCTCCAGAATCATCAGATCCGTGCCGGGGATCAGGCAGGGACGAACCCAGCGGCAAAGCGTGGCAGCCCGGGCCAGAGACTGGGCCACATCCAACTCCGCCAGCAGCAGGGCCGCAGCGAAAAGATCCTCAAGACATTGCTGCGCCTGAGTCCGCAGGGAAAGAAACAGATCCCGCTCCAGGTTGATGATCCGGTCCTGGGCGCCGTTGATATCCACTTCCAGCGCGGTAAGCCGGTTACTGGTAAAGCGTTCTGCCCCGGCAATGCCCTGGCGGCGGATAAAATGGGCCGGTACCCGGCTTAAATGGGCCTTGGCGACCTCCATGTAATACCCAATGATCCGGTTATAGCGGATTTTAAGCCCCGGAATGCCGGTTTGCTGCCGTTCCTCCTCCAGATATTCCTCCAAAAGCTGCCGCCCGTTGTCCCGGAGTTCCCTTAGTTTGTCCAGTTCCTCGTTGTAGCCGTCACGGATCAGGTTTCCTTCGTTTAGAAGAATCGAAGGGTCCTCCGCAAGGGCCCGGGTCAAAAGATCCCTAAGTTTCAGGACCCGTGCAAGATTCACGGGATTCTCCCGGCCGGTAGAATCGGCGCCGGAGGGAAGCGGGTCCGGCCCTGCGGGGGCAGCGGGGCCGGTATTCTGCCGGGAACACAGACTCCGGACTGAAGGATTTTCGAAAGGCAGGGACAGATCCGCAATGACGGAGAGAACCACATCCAGGGAATCCAGCGCGTTTTTTACCGCCAGCATGTCCTTGCCGTGGGCCCGCTCCATAGCCACCCGGCTGCTAAGCCGTTCCAGGTCCGGCGTCTTGGACAGAAGATCCCGCAGCCCCCCCAGTTTCCCCTGATCCCGGAAAAGGGAGTCCACCATGTCAAGCCGGTTTTCGATAACCGCAATATCCTGAAGGGGATGGAGAATGCGCCACTTCAACAGCCGCCGTCCCATCGCGGTTCTGCTTTCATCCATTACTTCAAGCAGAGAATAATGGGAATCCCCGTCGTGAAGGTTCCTGGTCAACTCCAAATTCCGCTGGGTCGACTCGTCAATGCCGGTGTACTCACTTTCCCGGTAGATCGCAATGCTGCGGACATGGGGAATCGAGGATTTGGCGGTAGTATCCAGATAGTCCAGCAGGGCCCCCGCGGCAAGAAGTTCGGCGCCGCCGTCCTCAAGGCCGTAGGACCGCAGATTAGTTACCCTGAATTGCCGGCAAAGCCGCTCCCGGCTCCGGGTCTTGTCAAAAAGCCAGTCCGCCCAGCGGTTTAGCACCAGATTCGGCCGTTCATGGATTGCCAGGGCGACATCTCCCTTCTCCTCCAGCAGGGATTCCTGGACGATAAGCTCCCGGATTTGGAGCCGTTCAAATTCCTGGCGCAGCCTGCCGATGCTGTCCCGCGGGAAAGAAGTGGCCCGGAAATCACCGGAAGAAATGTCAATACAGGCAAAACCCATAGAATCCAGGTACAGAACCAGGCTTGCCAGATAATTCGCGCTCCCCTTGTCCAGGTAATCCTCGTCAAGGGCTGTGCCGGGAGTAACCACCTCCACCACCCGGCGCTCTATGAGGCCCTTACCCGGCTCGGAAACCTGTTCGCAGATCGCCACTTTTTTTCCGTGTTTAAGGAGCTTGGCAATATAGGTTCGTGCGGCATGATAGGGAATCCCGCACATGGGGAGCCCGTTCCGGCTGGTCAGGGTAAGGCCGAGCAGGGCGGAGACTTCCTGGGCATCCCCGGCGAACATCTCGTAGAAGTCCCCCAAACGAAAAAACAGCACTTCTCCCGGATGCTCATGTTTGAGACGCTGGTATTGATCCCGCATGGGTGTAGAAGATGCGCCTTGATTCGTAAGGACCTCCTGCCAGGCCCTTGCTCTCTGCTAACGGCCTGCCTTGGCTATCAAATTTTGTATCAACTTATCCGTAATATCAACCGTTGGACTATACCATAATATACTAGAATTTTCTTTCAAGCTAAGTACGGTACTATAACCCTCACTTTCAGCGATAAAGCGGATCTCGTCGTAGACCTGTTCCAGGAAAGAATCGGACTGGGAAAGCCTGCGCTTCCGGTCTTCAAGTTCGGCGATTTTTACCTGGTAGTACTCTCTCAGGGCTTCGGTACGGCGGTATATCTGGGTTTCCAGATCCAGCGCCCTATCCTCGTTACCCTGGAGTTCCGCGTTTACCTTACGGGACTGGAGCTCCTGAATTTCACTGTTCCTGCGGTCCACTTCCCGCTGAACCTGGGCGCTGGCGTCTTCCCAATCCCGGACCGCCCGGGAATCCCGCAGGAAAGACATATAAACCCGGGAAAGGTCCACCACCGCAAAGCGGGTAAGCTGCTGGGCCGGGAGTAAAACCCCAAAAAACAGCAAACAAACTACAAATGAAAGCTTTTTTACCATCACCGGCCCTCCTAATAGCTCATGACAAACGAAAGAACCCAGTCCAGGCCGCCAAGGGCGGAGTCCTTTCCCCCGATGGAACCGGGTTCCCATTGCACGGCCCCGTCCACGGTCCTGAAACGTTTCGCAAAACTAAAGCGGAGGGGGAACTGGGGGATGGTAAAACGGACGCCTCCCCCAAGACTGTAACGCATACTATCCGGATCAAAGTCCGTAAAGAAAGACTGCGGCGTGGGGCTGACCCCGGCGGCGTCAAAGAAAAAATCCCAGGCCAGGACCCCGGGTACAATGGGTATCCGCAGTTCGGCCCAGTTCTCCCAGAGGGCCAGGCCCTTATGAGTGTAATCGGAATTCCAGCCCCGGCCCACAAACATGCCGTCCACCGCCAGTTGGTTGGCGCGCTCCACAACGGCGGCATCCTGGCCGGGCTGCCGCGTGATAAAGGAAAGGCCCATATGCAGCCCGCCGATAAGCTTAAAGCTCCACCGTTCCCCTATGGGGATATTGAGGAGAGTATGAAAATACTCCACCTTGGTATCGTTGCGGATGTACTTTTCCCTTTCCTTGGGCAGTATCCCATATATGCCGAAGCGCTGGCTTGCTAAGTAACCCCTGGAAGGATCGTAATAAATATCCCGCTGATCCAGGCTCAGGGTGCCCCAGAAGGAATTGGCGGGGGTGGCCTTGTTGTTGTCCCTGCGGATGGTGGGATCAAAGGGCCGGTACAGGTCCGCATCGTAGTTGTTCAGGATAAGCCCTGTCCGTATCCCCATCCCGGCGGACAGGTTCCCCAGAAAAGTGGACCAGCGGTATCCGGTTGAAAGGCCCAGGGAAAAATACCACTGGTTATAGCGCATCATGAATTCCGCCGGGTATACGCTGGCCGATTCATAATCGCTGTGCGAATTAAAACCGTCGGGATAGGCGTAAGCCTCGTCCCCGTTAAAAAGAGGCGCCACGTTGTCCATCGGCGTAAGCTTCTGAACATGGGAAATGGAAAAATCCGCTCCCAGAGACAGGGGCAGCCCGAAAATATAACGGTGGTTGTAGGTAACGGACAGATTCTGGGTGTCCGGGGAGACCGTCAGATCCGTTCCCAGACTGTTCCCCCGGCCCAGGAAATTACGGTCGTTCAGGCGCAGCATCCCCGAGACGGGAAACTGACTGGGATCGGCGGTACCGGAAAAGGTAATGCCGAACTGGATATCCGTAGTGGGCTGTTCTTCCACCCGGAATACCAGTTCCATCAGACTTTCGGCCTTTCCCGGCCCGGTTTCGGGAACCACCGCGGAAAAGAACTGCAAATTGTACAGGTTCCGCATCGCATCGGCAATCTTGGTCTTGGAGAACACGTCCCCCGGTTCCAGCGGGATCTCCCGCAGGATAACATCCGTTTTTGTTTTTTCGTTCCCTATGACGCTGATGCTTTCGATATGGGCCCGGCCCCGCTCAACAATATCGATCCGGTAGGAGATCACATTGTTCACCGTATCCCGGTTTTCCTCCCGGGTGATGGTGTTAAAAATATAGCCGCTTTCAAAATAGAGATCCCCAATCCGCTGCAGGTCCGCCTCCATCCTGCTGGCCCGCAATTCCTCCCCCGCCTTGGAATACACCTGCTTCAAAAGCTGCTCTTCGGTAAAAATGCGGTTCCCCGTGAACGTAATACCCCCAAAGGTAAAGTGATCCCCCTCGCGGATATCAAAAATAATGATAAGGCTGATATTACCCTTGTCGTCGACAACTTCTACCGGGTCCACATCCCGGATTTCGGCGTCAATAAAGCCCCGGTCCCGGTAGTACTGGACGATGGCATTACGGTCCGCGATAAGTTTGGCCTCCTGGAAGGCCCCGTCGTTTAACCGGCTTTTTGCCTTGAGCGAAAGCCGCCCCCGGAGGGTTTTTTCGGAGAACGCGTTGTTGCCTTCAAAACGGAATTCCTGGATGGCAATCTGCTCCCCTTCGGTAATGTAAAAAACAACCGCCACATCCCCGTTGGTGTTGGTCGTCTCCGAGCGTACCTGTACCCGGGGATAGCCCTTTTCCAGGTACTTGCCGATCAACGCCTGTTCTTCATCAACAACCCGGCGCCGGTCCACCCGATCCCCGACCTTGATGGTAATGGCGCCGAACAGCTCTGTGGGGCGGATATGGCTGTTTCCCGCAAAGCTGATCCGTGAAATGACCGGATTCTCAACGGCGGCAAAGCGAAGGATGGTTCCCGACCGCTCCGGGTCCGAAGGAACCGTGCTTGGGGTCAACAGTTCAAAAAAACCCAGGGCATAGAGCCGGATCAGAAGTTCCTCCACCAGTTCGTAACTGTATTCCCGGCCGATATAGCCCCTGAGAATCTCTTCCAGGTCCTGGGGGCTGGTATGGCGGAGGCCGGAAAAAACGATATCCTGGATAGGTTTTCCCAGGTACCATTCCCCCTCGTCCTGGGCTGAACAGGGGGAATTCCCCACGGTAAGAAAAACGGCTGCGATCAGGGCACACACAACAAAACTACGGCGCATTTATACTCCTAATCCGGGGAAATGTTATCCTGAACACGGCGTCCGCCCCGAAAATGCCATACCCTTCCGGGTTAAAACATAAAATTCCAGGAAATAGAAAACGAAACGTCATCTATATACCAGTTTTCCGGGTGGCTGGGAACCAAATTCCACTGAATATTCCCCATAGGGCTCCGCAGCTCAATCCCAAAATCCGGTTCGAATGTATAGCCCCCAAAGGTCCGCTTCTTTTCATCGTAACGAAGAGACACCATCAGTTGGGCAAACATATCCGATCCAATGTACTTACCTACAAAAACAGAGGTATTATCAAAATAGTTACCAACCCAGCCGATCCTGTCAACAGGCTGTTCCTGAAGCCCCATGATACTAAAAGCGGCCCGCTGGAGGAACTGGGTACGGATACTGAACATATCCAGGCGCAGGAAGTCCCGCAGGGCCCCCTGTATACGGCGCATTACCTGGGACTGGGCAAGGAGGTCCGCGGAAGAGGCCAGGAAGGGAACCGAGCCGTCATTCCCCGTTGTGCCGACCAGACTCTGCCCCATAAGGGACATAATTTCCATTTGCGACAGGGCGGGGCTGGACTCGAAACGGGGAACAAACGACTGCAGCGGGGCGTTGTCTACCACCAGGGAGATGGTTACCGGCCCGCTGGAGGAACGATCCCGGACCTCCGCCCTGACAGTGATCCAGGGATCGAACTGATTCTGGTCTTCCCTAAAGGTCAGGACGCCGCTGCGGATGTAAAAGCTGCGCTCAAAGTAAAAAATCTCCCCCCCCCGCAGCTTTACATCGCCGGTAAAGCTGAAGGAGCGGTCCAGGGAGTTGGTGTAGATTCTGGTCTTGGCGCCCAGGTCGGCGTAGGCTTGGATTATGGGGAATTCCCGGGTGGGCCACAGGAATTCCACCTTTCTCCCCGCGGTGATGGTGATATCCGTGATCACGGGGACAGCCCTGTCCTGGTAAGCATCCCTGTTCCGGGCGGCGGCAATTTCCGCGGCATCCAGGCTGATTTCGGTTTCCTGGGCGACAAGATCCCCCGAAACATTGAGAACCAGGTCCATCAGATTTATGTTCAGGGCCCCGGAAACGGTTCCCCTGGCCAGGATACCTTCGATATCGAAGCGGAAAGGCAGGGGCCGCTCCCTGCCGCTGGTGATGTCCAGGGAAAACGTGGCGGGAATCCACTTTTCCAGCCAAAAACGGCCGCTTACCACCCCCTCTCCCCGGCCGCAGGGGGCAAAAACATCGGTAAAGCGCATTTCATTGCCGTCAAAGACCAGGGTCATCCGGGGGGGAACAATATCGTCCGGCAAAAACAGGGGAACCTGCATCCGTAAATCTTCCCCCCGGGCGCTGCCGTAAAATTCCGGGTCGCCCAGGGGGCCCCGGACCTGCAGCGAGGCAACGGCACGGCCGGAAGAGATGTTGAAGTCTTTTCTTACGGGGAGAAACTTCCACAGAGCCGCAAGGTCCAGGACGATCCCCTCCCCTTTGGCATCGATGGAGAAAGAACGCAGGGTGCCCTCGAATGTTCCCCGCAGGGGGAAGGGATCGGAAAAAGATGCCGTAAAGTTCCCCCCGTTGTTGATGTTGAAGAAAATCATATTCTGCGGCCCCCCAAAGAAGGTAATCCCCTCCCCTTCCCGGGAAAACGTAAAATCAAAAAGCCGTTCCATGTTCTGGCCGTCAAGCGCGATGTTATTCAGCCTGATATTACCCCGAAAATCCTCCAGGGCCGTCTTATAGCCCTGCCAGGAAGCGATGGAGGCAAAACGGGACGCCAGGGAGAAGTCAAGACCTATGTCCCTTTCGGAAATTTTCCCCCAGATCCTCCCCCCTCCTTCTACCAGGGATTCAGCCAGATTGACGCGAAGCCGGGGCGCCAGCGCCTCCAGCCCCCCCAACTTGACGTACAGATCCTCAAAACGGAATTCCCTGCCGTCGGCAAAGACCCGGCCGGAGGCATTGACGGCCTGCCCGCCGCTGCCGGTATTGAGAGAATAGACATCCAGCCGGGCGTTGAAATCTTCCAGGGATTTCCAGACCAGGTTCAGGTCCCCGTCCAGCCGGGTGTTCGGAATTTTGGCGAAAAACCGGTCCGGCCGCATACCCATGCCGGAAACCCGGAGTCCCAGTTCCCCGAAGGAGGGAAGGTTGATACCGGGGGGAAGGAAGGCGGGCCTAAACTGATTCTTATCTCCGGGGTACAGCGCAATATCCAGGTTGTAATATTCTCCGCTGTCTTCGTCAAAGGCGTAGAGATTCCCCCGGCGGGCCCCGCCGCTGTCCCCGGTAAAAGAAAAACTCCCCTCCCCCCGCAGGACCCCCAGGGAGTTGTTATAGTAAATCTCCCGCAGAAGAATCTGGTCCTGGTTTGCGTCCCCCGCGACCCGCAGCAGGCCCAGATCGCCGGTGTTTTTCGGGGTAAGATCCGGAATGTCCGCCATTTCCAGATTGATAAGCTCCACGGACCAGGCTTTGGGGGACAGGTAGCGTGCGGAAACATCAAAACCAAGGCGGGCAACCTGTTCCCCCAGGGGTACCGGGACGCTTTCCCCCCGGGCGCGGCCGGAGTAGGCCCCGTCCCCCGTGGAAACCATAGAGGCGTTAAGGCCGTAGGACCCCCATAGTTCCAGGGAATTGCGGTCCAGGATGTTCCCTTCCAGGAAATAATTCATGTCCCGGTACCCGGCGTTAAGGAAAAAAGAAACGTTGTCCGGGTTGGAAAAATCGGACTGCCCCGTAATCTGCCCGCTTCCCCCGTCCCAGAGAATCTGCCCCCCGTCCACCATGAAGCGCCGGTTTGTCCCGGAGACGGAAAACAGGGCAATCACGTCCCGGCCGCCGGAATAGGAGATTACCAGCCGGGGGGCATTGTACAGGAGCTGTTCAAAATCCGTGGTGGCGAATATTTCGGTGGTTATCTGGCTGTGCCGGAGCAGGCCCTCCCCCAGATCGGCAAGCGGGGCAGGGAACCGGCCGCGAATCTCATTTCCCGGTATCAGGGGGCTCAGAATCCCCAAAAAATCCCCCGCGGAAAAGGAATCCAGCGTAAGCCGGGTTTCCAGATGCCGGGGGGAATAATCGAAGGTCCCGTCCGCCTGGATCACGGACGCGGAATCCCCCCCGCGCCGGACTCCGGCATTAAAGTTCAAACCCCCGGGTTCCCGGCGCAGGTCCAGTTCCAGGTTGTGAAAGACCATATCCCCGATATCAAGGGTTTCCCCGTAGACGCCGATATCGTCCCCCCGGCTCTGCACCGTCAGCAGGGTACTGATACCGCCTTCCCCGGTCAGGCTGAAGTCCCGGATGCTCAGAACACCCCGGGGTCTAAGGGCGCTTAGTTCCAGCCCCCCCCGGAAGCCGATGATTCCCCCCGGATTATCCTGCCGGGCCCCCCTGGCAAGGATCAGTTCAACCTGGTCGAAGCGGACATAGTCCTTGTCCCCCTCCAGCTTTACCCTAAAGCCGGACCCCCCCAGAGGCAGGCTTGGAGGAATAAGGCCCGAAAGATCCGTCCGGTACGTGAGGCTCCCCCCGGAAAAGTTGATGCGGGCCTCGCCGCTGCTCCGTATGGCTAAAAAAGGACGGTAGCCCTGCCAGGAATCCAGAAACCGCAGATAATCCCCGGGGCTATAATCCCGGCACACAAGCCCCGCGGAAAGTTCCCCCGTATCAAGGCCGTAATCCAGGGTAAAAACAACCGGCGCTTTGGGGATCTCGCCGGGGGGCACGCTGCTCAGACTGAAGACCCGGTCCCGCAGTTCCATGTCGACGGCGATGGCGCCGGTACGGAAATGATCCTCCGCCACAAAGGGGACGGAAAGGAATGCCTTGCCTTCGGTAAAGCCCGTATCACAGGAAAGGCGGAAGCGGGCGCCGGTGGAAAGATTCAGGGGCGGCAGATCGGAGGGGCTGAAAAAGGCCGGCAGGGAGGAAAACAGCTCTTTGAGAAATCCGCCGTTCAAACTGCCCGGACCGGCAAGGCTGAAATTCGCATTCAAGGCGCCCTGCACATCGATCAATTCACCCCGGACTTCGGCGTCCAGGTCTACCCGGTCCAGACTTCCCAGATCTGCCAGCGTAAAACCGCCGTCCCGGATTCGGAGGCTGAGGACCCCGGGCGCAGGCTTGCCGGCGGCCGGTAAACCGGGCTTAATGCGGGACAACAGTTCCACCAGATCCCGGTCCCGGTCATAATCAAAGTACACCCGGGGCCGGTCAAGCCGCAGGGCCCGGATCTGCGGGAAACTCTCTTTTCCCCGCAGCAGGTCCCACAGGGACCAGGAAACCTGGAGGCGTTCAACGGCAACAACAGGTTCCGGCCCCTCCCCCCGGATCGCCAGGGAACGGACTTCGATCCCCCCCAGGAATGAAGGTCTCAGGAATTCATACTCAATCCGCCGGCCGATAAGCGCTTCGCCGCTGCGTAAAAGCCGGCCCCACAGACTGTCCATCCGCTGCCGCAGAACCAGAGAAGCGGGGCGGACAATAAAAAAGGCCCCGGCAATCAGGGCGGCGAATATAAGAAAATGCAGTAAAAGACGGAGTTTTCCCCCTTTTGGGTTTTGAGGTTTCCCGGATTTTGGGGGAAATGCGATAAGATTACCCTTGTCTACTTCGATCCGTTCGGACGACAATGTTCACAACCTCAAACAAGAACTTTACCGGCCGCCGTATTCCTGAACTTCTTTGAGCCGGTTTCAAAATCCGGCCGGTTTTGAGACAGCCTCTTTTAATTCTAACATAGAAGCGCCGGCAGTGTATCACGGTTACAGGGCCAGCAACAGCAATTCCGAATTCAAAATTCCAAATCCGAAAAGAGATGTAAAAAATCACCGGGGGTCCTGGCGGCTGGAAAAATCCGGGGGCCCCTCCCCCTTGTTTTTCCCCTTTTCGCTTTCGCGAAACTGGACCCCTTGTTACTTGTTTTGCCTCTCTTTTCGCCATTATCCCCATCGTGAATTACTTTAAGCCAACGGGTTTCCAAGGTAAAAAATGGTCAAATGGCTGCAGATACGGTTTTATATTACATAACGAGCCCATACCATTTAGCCATTTTTGGGTTGGACAAGGGGGCTTTTTCGCTAAAAGTAAAATTGCTGGTTACAAGGCAGCCCGCGTTATAGTATACTTGAGGGCCGGGATACACGCCGTGCCGGGCCCAAACACCGGAGGAATCATGGACATATTACAAAATTTTGCAATCCTTGAGGGGCCGGACGGGAGCGGGACCAGCACCCAGATGGAACTGCTTAAACAGCGTTTCGCGGCTGCGGCCCCCGGCCGTCCGGTCCTCCACACTACCGCGGAGCCCACCGGGGGGGAACTGGGGCAATGTATCCGCCGGGCCCTCAAGGGGGAACTCCCCCTGCGGCCGGAAACCCTGGCCCGCCTTTTTGCCGCGGACCGGGGGGAACACCTTTACGGCAAGGGGGGAATCGTGGAACGGGCGAACCGGGGGGAACTGGTGGTCTGCGACCGCTATGTCCCCTCGTCCCTGGTGTACCAGGGCCTTGAATGCGGGGAAGAACTCCCCCGGAGCCTCAACAGCCCCTTCCCCGCCCCCCGGCTCATCATCTTTTTCGATTTAGACCCTCGTATCGCCGCGGAGCGCATCAAGGACCGGGGGGAGCGGGAAATTTACGAATACCTGGAGTTCCAGATCAAAGTCCGGGACCGTTACCTGTCGCTGCTTCCCGTCTTCCGGGCCCAGGGTTCCGCCATAGTCTGCCTTGACGCCTCCCGGAGGCCGGAGGAAGTAGCTGCGGAACTCTGGGCCGCCCTGAAAACCCTGCCGGCCCTGGGGGGACAGCTTATGAGAAGCACCGGTACAACAGGAAGGGGCAGTTAAACCGGGAGACGCTGTATTGGTCATCTCCCTGACGGTGTATCGTCCCCGGTTCTTACTCATGAACTGGTACACCATCACCGGGGTTCTATCTGTGCGAAGATGGCCGCCGCTTTTTTTAGTATCTCGGGTGAAGCGCAGCTTCACACCGCCTCCCTCAGCGTCCTGTTCTCTTTCCGCAGCCGGGACAGTTCCTCGGCCTTCCGTGTCCGGGGAACGGGGGTAATCCCGTGTCTGCCGACTCCCGGGCCTGCTGTATCCACCGGTACACCTGGTTCTCGTTGATACCCAGGTCCTGCGCAGTGCGGCTTACCGGCTTCTCATGTTTCCCGGCCAGGGCTGCTGCCTCGGCTTTGAACTCCTTGGTGTATACCCGCCGTTCTTTGTCTTGTTTTCCCATCTCTTTCTCCTCCTGCATTATATTTCCCGCTTATTTTTCTATCGTCCAGATGGGGTAAGGTCCAGAAATAGGGAAGTAATGAAACATAACGCACGACGCATAACAAGACTGTATATGCTCCGGGCCTTCGGCCCTCCGGGGTTCCGGTTCGCTAGGTCATTCCGCTGCGCTCCATTCCCACGCAAACCATCACCCACATTTTGCCAGCCATGGTCTTTGCTGCGCAAAGCCCATGGCTGGCAAAACGTCGTAAACAGCCGGGACGTTATGCGAAATTGGGCTTGACAATAGTTGCAAAATAGTGTAGACTTGTTTAATAACCACCTAGATGCTATGATGCCGGCATGGGACGGGGAAAAAAGGCGGCGGATGCCGAAGCGGTTCTTTTTAAGCGGCTGTACGGGGTGAAACCTGATACTTTTAAAAAAATGCTGTCTATCTTACAAAGGGAATACGGCGTTTTGCACCGGAAAGGCGGCAAACCATCGAAACTGACGGCCGAGGACAAGCGGTATAGTGCCCTGACATACCTGCGGGAATACCGGACCATGGACCGCATCGCGGCGGAATACGGCGTCTGCAAGGGCACGGTCTGCCTGTCCATCCAATGGGTGGAAGACACCCTGATTAAGGACGGCACCTTTGCCCTTCCCGAAAAGAAAGTACTGAAAAGAATAGCACCGTCAATCCAGTACATCGTGGTGGATGTCACGGAAAGTCCCATAAATCGTCCGAAAGAAGGCCAAAAGGAGTATTATTCGGGAAAGAAGCGCCATACGCTGAAGACTCAGGTCATAATAGAGCGGGGCAGTTTGGAAATCATTGACGTGCAGGAAGCCAAAGGCAGCGAACATGATTTCAAGGTATATAAAGATACGATAGGAAAAGGCATCAGCAATTCGATACCGCTTGACGCGGATCTTGGATACCTTGGGATACAAGCATATCATGCGAACAGTTTCATACCGGTAAAGTCAAGTAAGAACCATCAACTGAGCGGGGAGGAAAAAGCATATAACAGGGAGGTTTCGGGGAGGCGTGTGGTCATTGAACATATGAATGCGAAGATAAAAACCTTTAGATGTATGTCATATCCCTATCGGGGG
>JAIRXT010000148.1 GCA_031268125.1 Treponema sp.
TGCCGGTGAAGCGTAAACAGACCTTGTGCGCAGTGCGTTTTTTATTCTTCTATTCCATGCCTTATTATATCTGCTATTTCCGGCAAATCATGATTTATTACTTTTAAATATTCTTCCGTGCTTTTTTCTTCAACATTATTATATATTGTTAACAACTGTTTTATGGTTCCTATGCCATATTGTTTGTATATTTTATAAAATAATATTGTCCCGTTATCATGAACACCGTCAGGACGGTTCCCGTCTTTTGTTTTAATACTGGAATAATTTTTTGTCCTTTCTAATCTTTCATCAATGGTTTTACTAAATAGACCCATTCTATTTTCTTCAAGATCGTATAATAAAGCAGTCCATTCCGCAGTTGTTTCATTTAACCAATCTTCCCATGATAAAATATTCGCGCCGGTACACCAATTGTGGGCAATTTCATGCGTTATCAGGTGAATAAATCTTTCAATGTCCTCATTAAAGCCCCCTAATACAATTAATCTTTTTCTTATGTATCCATCGTATTTATTACCTTCCGGCAGTATACATAAATTTATTTTTTCTATTCTTGTTGATTTATATAATTCCATACAATATTTCAATGATTTATTGAACTCATCCAAATATATTTTTGCTGTTTTATCATTATTCCTGTCAAAATACCACATATCAATATTATAATCGGATATTATTCTTGCATTATTTAGGGCTAAAATATTACAATCAAAATCCAGGGGCGTATATTCAAAACATTTTCTGTTTCTGTCATAATGCCCGTTTACCATTTGATTATATTTATCCGTATAATATTTTACCGTTGTTGAATTTACATTTATATTAAAATTGTCCGGATACCAGCAGCTATAATAATTAATTGCACATATTTCATTATTTATAATCGTATGATATCCATCTACTTTACCTCCATATTCTATAATTAAACCGGTATAATTTTCATTTTTCAATATTATTTTTTTCGCTTTTCTGAATAATTCATTTGCTTCTTCGGTTGAATAGTCAATTACGTTATTGTTAGAGCTTATCCTTTTGATATTTAAAAGATGGTTCAACAGGAATGTAATATTATCATTTATAATATCGATATCGCTTAATTTTGCAATAACATCTATTTCATCATTGTTCGTATGCAATTGTAACTCAATATTCATAAAAACTCCTATTATCCTCCGTGAATAATATTAAGAGTTAATTTTATTACTACACAATAGTTTTTGTCAATATACTTTTGAAAAAAGTTTAGGCATAAAGGCACCTTGTACATATCTCTTCCCTGCGATGAAGCTAAATTTGGCCCGCATCGGGTACCCGGCCCCGGAGGACCGTTGCGGGTCCAGTTTAGGCCGGGGCTTACTCTGTCAGAACCGGACGCTTACTTTAACCTATCCTCCGGCTCTGCTATGCTGTAGGTATGGCGGAAGAACGAAAATACACGGTCTCGGAGCTAACCGGCCTTATCCGTGCAACCCTGGAGGCGGCCTTTCCCCGGCTGCTGGTGGAAGGGGAAATTTCCAACTGCCGCCCCGCCGGTTCCGGCCATCTGTACTTCACCCTAAAGGACAGCGATGCGGTGATCCAGGCCGTCATGTTCCGGGGGCGGCTGCGGACGGTACGTTTTGAACCACGGGACGGCATGCTGGTGCGGGTACGGGGGAATATATCGGTTTACCCCCAGCGGGGGAACTACCAGATCATCTGCGAAGAGATGGAACTTGCGGGGACAGGGGATATTCTGGCGATGCTGGAAAAACGGAAACGCCAGCTTGCGGCCGAAGGACTCTTCGATTCCGCCCGCAAACGGCCCATCCCCCGGTTTCCCGCGGCCGTGGGGGTGGTAAGTTCCGCCACCGGCGCGGCGGTACGGGACATTCTCAACATCCTGGGACGCCGGGCCGCGGGGCTCCGGGTCATCGTCCTGCCCACCCTGGTCCAGGGCGGCGATGCCGCGGAGGGAATTGCCCGGCGCATTGAGCAAGCCAACCACTGGAGGCTGGCGGACGTACTCATCGTGGGCCGGGGGGGCGGCTCCCTGGAAGACCTGCTCCCCTTTTCCGAAGAACGGGTGGTCCGGGCGGTGGCGGCTTCCCGGATTCCCGTGGTCAGTGCCGTGGGGCACGAAATTGACTGGGCCCTCTGCGACTATGCGGCGGACCTGCGGGCCCCTACCCCGTCGGCGGCGGCGGAACTGGTCAGCGAAAACCGGGAAGCGGCGCTGGCGGGGATTCAGGAAAAAACGGAGGAACTGGGCCGGATCATCCGTTCAAAGATCGAGCGGATGCGGCTTTTGACCAAGCCCTTCGCCCCGGAGGATATGGAATACCGCTTCCGGAGTATCCTGCAGCCCCGGCTTCTGCGTTTTGACGATGCGAAGGAAGACCTGCTGTCCGCCCTGCAGGACAGGGCCGCGGGGCTGCGGGACCGGATCCGCCTTGCCCGCCGGGGCCTGGAGGCGGCCAGCCCCCTGGCAATTCTGGAGCGGGGCTTTTCGGTTACGGTGAACCGCCGCACCGGGGCGGTGGTGCGCCGGGCCGCGGAAGTACGGCCGGGGGACAGACTAAGTATCCGGCCCCTGGAGGGGCTTATCGGCGCAGTGGCGGAGGAGGAATCGTGAAAGCCAAAACAACGGAAAAAACTGCAAAAGCCGGTCCCAAAACAACCAATCTTGGAACCGGAGCGGGGATGAAAAATTTTGAGGAACGGCTGGAACGGCTGGAACACCTGGGGGAGACGATACGGCAAAGCGGCATACCCCTGGACGAGGCCCTCAAGGCCTTTGAGGAAGGGATCAAAATCGCCAAAGCCCTGGAAAAGGACCTGGAAAAGATCGAAAGCCGGATAGAAATACTGATGAACGATGCCGGGGCCCCCAGGGACGAAGATCCCGAACTGGAACTCTTCGACAGGGAGGACTAATGATTGCCGCTGTAGAACAGGGAACCCGCCGAATCGCCGTACTCCCCCCGGAAGAGGCCCGGAAGATCGCCGCGGGGGAAGTGGTGGACCGGCCGGCCGCCCTGGTACGGGAATTTCTGGACAACGCCATCGACAGCGGGGCCGGACAGATCGATGTGTTTATTGACGAAGGGGGCTGCCGCCGGGTGGAAGTCTGCGATGACGGGGAGGGCATGGACCGGGAAAACCTGGAACTCTGCACCCTGACCCACGCCACCAGCAAGATCCGCCGCCTGGACGACCTGGCGCGGATGGAGACCCTGGGGTTCCGCGGGGAGGCCCTGGCGGCGGCATCGGCGGTAGCGGCCCTGGAAATTCTCAGCAGTGTGGACGGCCGGGAGGCGTGGAGGCTCCTGGCAGGGCCCGGAAGCAGGCCGCCCCTGGTGGAACCGGGCAGGCGCAACCGGGGCACCAGTATCCGGGCCCTGGGCCTGTTCGACACCATCCCCGCCCGGAAACGTTTCCTAAAGCGGGACAGCAGCGAAACCCTGTTCTGCCGCCAGGCTTTCATCGACAAGGCCCTGGCCTTCCCCGAAATCGAATTCCGCTTCAGCCAGGAAGGATCGCTCAAGCTGGCATTCCCCGGCGGAAAAAGCCTTAAAGAACGGTTTACCGCGTTCCTGGTGGACAATTCCGCCAGGAACGCGGTTCCGCCGGGGGGATTCCTCCACGAAATCCACGCCCTGGGCGAAGGTTTCCGCCTGACCATAATCGTGGGGGGGCCGGAACTCTACCGGAACGACCGGCGGCAGCAGTTTATCTTCGCAAACCGCAGGAGAATCCTGGACTACAGCCTGCTCCAGGCCCTGGAATACGGGGTTCAGGGCTGGTTCCCCAACGCCGCACATCCGGTAGGGGCCGTCTACATCGAAATTGACCCCGCCCTGGCGGATTTCAACATCCATCCCGCCAAGCGGGAGGCCCGTTTTGCCGATCCCGGGGCCATCCACCACGCGATCAGCACGGCATTGCGGAATTTTTCACGAAACACCCCGGCCGCCGTTCCCGTCGACCGGCCCCTGTTTCCCCAAACCCCCTCCGGCCCCCCCCGGCCGGGGAATGCCGCAGCGTTCCCCCGGAATTACGGCGGGGAAAGGGCCCCGGGTTACACGGCCCGTCTCGCTATGGAGGCCCTGCTGGACGAACACCCGGATTTTACCCCCCTTCCGGGCCGCCAAAACCCCGACGGCAAAGGCGGCAACGTCAGCGCGGAAAAAACGCCGGGGGCGGACAACATGGCGGCGGAGGCCGCCCCTCCCTACGGAACGGAGCGGCTTCACTTTATCGGGCGGATATTCGAATTATTTCTCCTGGTGGAACGGGGGGACCGGCTGTTCATCATCGACCAGCACGCCGCCCATGAGCGTATTCTCTACGACCGCCTGCTTAGCACCCCCATCGTAAAACAGGAACTTCTGGTCCCCATCCGCTTCGAATCGGGAAGCCCTGGCGAAGACCTCTTTCTTACCGCAAAGCGGGGGGAACTGGAAAAGCTGGGGGTCCTTATTGAGGAGATAGAAACCGGCCGCTGGCAGATCACCGCCCTCCCGGAAGCCTGGCGGCTTTCCGACAGAGAAACCCTGGAAGCCCTGCGGGAACTGCAAAACGCCGGGGAAAACATGGCCGAGCGCTGGGCCGCCACGCTTTCCTGCCGCCGGGCGGTAAAGGACGGGGACTATCTGGACGACATAAGCGCCCGCTCCCTGGCGGAGGCCGCCCTGGCCCTGCCCGTCCCCCGCTGCCCCCACGGCCGGCCCCTGTGGGTGGAGATCAGCCGGGCCGACCTCTACCGCGGGGTACGGCGGGCTTAGCGCATCAGCCCGGCTGGTACCCTTGTAAATACTAAATGAAGCGGAATGCCCTCTGGGACGGGGCTTTGCCCCGGGAAAACATTTTGGAATTCCCCGCCGGAACGTATTGAAAATAGTGTAGGCGGACTCTACAAGCGTTTTCTCGGGGCAAAGCCCCGCCCCAGATGTTACATTGCTGCAATTTAGTCTTTACAAGGTACTAGCAGTTTGTTGCGCTTCGCGCATAAAACAGTAAAAATATTCACAAAGGGGAATATTTTTACCTTACAAACTGCCATAGCAGCCCTTTTATCGATTTTTTTTTGCATAAATATGCAAAAAAATATACAAGTGCAACAGGCTGCTAGGCACTGTTCAAGCCGTGGGTATTCCAGTTTCATACCCCTACATGTACCCTAAACTTGACCCGCAACATTCCACCGGGGCCGGGAAATTGCCAGAAAATGCTGGGGGCTGAAGAACTAAACCGGCTGAGGGGATTACTGAACAGCGCCTTCCCTGGTCGGGGGAATGTGGTCAATGGGGCACAGATGGTTTGGCGGGAACACTATACCTACGATGGGAACGGGAATCTGATACATGAAGCAGGGACACGGCGGCAGACGGCTTATGAATATAACGGACAGAACCGGATGGTGTATGCGGAAGTAAGAAACGCCTCTGAACAGGTGAGGAGCCGGTATGAATATGACGCCCTGGGACGGCGGACCATCGTGGAGGATGAGGGCGGCAGCCCGGTACGGACCTTGTATGACGGGGTAAGTTTTGAAGTGGTCCGGTCAGGAGTTATATTTAACGATGGGCAGTTTACGATGCGGTACAGTTCGGGGATACAGTGGGATACGAACCGGGGGACAGAGGGGAGCCGGTACCGGTGGGTAAGTGAAGGGGAAAACGGTATACGGACGCGGAGCACGGGGGAATATAATACGATAACGGCGCGGTATGAGGGGATAAGTGTAACGCTGTACGGGAATGGTGAACCGGTGGCGGTGAGCCGGAGTGCAAGTGAGGGGAGCCGCGGTGGGCCGGTGTATTTAGGGAAGGACATTTTAGGGAGTGTGAAGACCGTTACTGGTGAATATGGCACATTGGAAGACCGGTATGAATATGACGCGTTTGGGAAGCCCTATACGGGGGATTTAACCCAGGGGATGAACCTGGGCTACACGGGGAAACCGTATGATACGACAACTGGGATGTACAACTACGGATACCGCGACTACCAGCCGGAGCTTGCCCGGTTTACGACGATAGACCCTATCCGGGACGGGTCCAACTGGTTTGCATACGTGAATAATGACCCCGTGAACTGGAGGGATCCCTGGGGACTGAGCGCAAGTGAGTCTACAAATCTTACAAAACAAAATCCTTATGACGCAATAAAGAACTTTGACATTGTTACCCCATTAAGTGGCGATCTTTTTGGTATAATAGAATTAAACGTAGTAACCCCATTATTTGGTTTTGAGATTTCAATTTCCGCTGTTTTAGATTTAGATCATCCGTTAGAAAGCGGTTTGAATTTTTCCGGAGGATTGGCTGCTAACTGTGCTTACTGATGATAAGGGACTCAATGTTCAGACGCCGACGTGCTGCATGGTATGGAGGAATGATAAAAAGTTAACCATCGTCGGTAAATGAAGTATAACCTGAAGAGCGTATCGACAGGGGAAGGTCATGGTTCGTCATGCTTGTTGGTCTACGAGACCGTTAAGGAGAATGAAGAGCCGGAGCCGCAACATTCCATGGTCTACGAGACCGAATAGGAGAATGGAGCACATTTACCGAAAAGGACCTTTGCCGAGACGACAAGGGAGGATCAAAGATGGTCAATGCAGAGACTTGCACAAGACGCAATTCACGGTTTGCGTGAGGCGGGGCGGTGGCGAGAAGTTCCAAAAGTACCCGACGATGGACGCCAGATACGAGGAATTTTTAAGGAAAGTCGCGGTCTGGCAGGAAGCCGGGCACGAAGTTCGTGTTGGGGTAGAATCGACGGGGAACACGCGGTACTTCAAAGCGCGGATGAAGGCAGCAGGGATAGGCGTGACGGTCATTGGACTTTACCCCGATTGGTAGACGCCATTAAGCGGCTTGCCCTGAGTAAAACACATCAGGCGCCATATTGGACTTTACCCCGTATGGTAGACACCATTAAGCGGCTTGCCCTGAGTAAAACACATCAGGCGCCATATAGTCAAGCGCCGAATGGAGCCGAAGGCGGTTGTAATACGCCTCAACATACATGAACACCGACTGCCTCACTTCAGCCGCAGAATATTTGCCTCCCAGGGTTTCCAACTCCCTCTTCAGCGTCTTGAAAAACGTTTCCGCACAGGCGTTATCCCAGCAATTCCCTTTTCGGCTCATGCTCTGACGGACAGACGGACACCAGTCCCCCAGATAATCCCGAAACGATTTCGCACAATACTGCACTCCCCGGTCCGAGTGGAAGATCAGGCCCTCACGGGGCGTCCGGTTGGAAAAGGCCATGTTCAG
>JAIRXT010000159.1 GCA_031268125.1 Treponema sp.
GCCTCAATGCCCAGGGACAGCAGGGCGGAGTCCCCGGGAATAAGGGAAAAGGCCGCAAAGGTAAGCAGGGAGACCAGAAACAGGGTAAGGGCCGTAATACACAACCGCTTTCCGATAAAGAACCCCATTCCCGCCGCATTGTTCCGCAAAACCGCTCCTGCCCTGCCGCCCATAGTTACGGCGCAACGCTATAAGTACCACATCCGGGGCCGCTTTTCAAGCGGGAAAAGGCTATGCTTCGCGTTTCCCCGCACTCCAGCCCAGGCTTTCCTGCTGGATACGGTAGAGCCGGGAAAAAAGGCCCTCCTTTGCCAGGAGTTCCTCTCCGGTTCCCTCCTCCACAAGGCGGCCCTGATCCAGTACGGCGATCTTGTCCGCTCCCAGTACGGTTCGCAGACGGTGGGCAATAACGATGACCGTGCGGTTTTTTACCAGTTCCGAAATAGCCGCCTGAATCAAAGTCTCGTTCTCCGGGTCCAGACTTGCCGTAGCTTCATCCAGCAGTACAATAGGGGCGTCTTTGAGCAGCGCCCGGGCGATGGAGATTCGCTGCCGTTCACCGCCGGAAAGGGTGGAACCGTTTTCGCCGATTACCGTGTCGTAACCCTCCGGCAGTTCCCGGATAAACTCATCACAGCGGGCCGTCTTTGCCGCGGCGCAGACTTCTTCATCGGCAGCCCCTTCCTTGCCGATGCGGATGTTGTTTTTCACCGTGTCGTTAAAAAGCACCACATCCTGAAACACAAAACTCATCCAGGACATGAGTTTTTCGGGATCGATACCCGCGATGTTTTTCCCGCCGATACGAATCTCCCCCTCCCGGACATCCCAGAACCGGGCGATAAGCCGGGACAGGGTACTCTTCCCGCTCCCCGAAGGCCCCACCAGCGCAGTAACGCTTCCCTGGGGAATGGACAGATCGATGTTTTTGATTACCTCCGATCCCTCGTGATAGGCAAAGCTGACATGCCTAAGTTCGATGTTGTAATGTTCAACCGCAGCATTTTCATCCCCGGTCATTACCGGTTCCTGCCGGACTTTCATCATCCGTTGGGCGGAAATAAGAAAGTAGAAAAATTCCGGCAGCAGGGTAAAAATCACAATCAGGGGGGAGTAGATCTTTGCGCTGATCAGAATAAACGTAAGAAATGAAATAACGCCAAGACTGCCGCCGGTTAAAAGGGCCGTCCCCGTCAATACCACCAGCCCCATTCCCACCTGGAGAATCATGGAGGCAACGATGATAAAGATTCCCGTAAGGCCCTCGAATTTTATCGCTTCCTTCATCATGTTCCGCAGGGCCTGTTTCAGGGCCTTTGATTTTTCCCCGGAAAGCCCGAAGGCTTTAACCACCTTGATTCCCTCAAGGTATTCCTGAATCTGATCCGAGACCGCCAGTTTCGCCTGAATATGACGCATCCCAAAAACGGCCTGTAGTTTCCGGCTTCCCAGAACAAGGCCAAGGCTGACGGGCAGCGCGGCAAAGACGGCCAGGGCCATGCGCCAGTCATACAGTGCCAGGAGGACGCAGACAAACACATCGGTAATAATGGCGCCGAAGAGTGTGGGCGTTACATGGCTCATGACGTGTTCAACATTGGTACAGTCGGCCATCATGTTGGTAGTCAGTTCCGACAGATCTTTGTTGTTGAAAAAACTCAAGGGAAGCCGCCGGATACGCTCCGCCACCTCCAGCCGGATTTTTTCCGATTCACGGTAGGCGGTGGTGTAGGTTTTGCGGTACTCGCTGCGGTAAGCAAAAAAATACAACGCCGCGGCAGCGGCGCCCAGCGCCAGGAGCAGGACAAGCCGCCCCCGGTCAGGAACTTCCGCCCCGGTCATAAGCGGGTCCAGCAGGGTGATAATGGTCCGGATGATCACGACGAAGGGCAGGAACAGGGAAAGGTTCGAGAGTACCACCGCCAGGACTGCCCGCTTAAAATTCCTGTAGCCCTCACCGGAAAGGCCGAACAGGGTTTTCATATTGGACATAGGCATTCTCCTTTTTACGTTTTTTGCATGGGCTCTTCCACACAGCGCGGATTTCCCCCGGATAAATGTTACCCTAAGCTTTCTTTGTTAGTAATAACTTACAATACTATAACTTTCACCTTTACGCTTCGTCAAGCCCGGCGGGGTCAGCAATTCTCATTTTAACTGTTTCAAAACGAAAAAGCGCCCTGCAAAAGCCGGGCGCCTTTTCATCCTTTCCCAAACTGAGAATTGCTGATTATCTAAGGGAATTCGAGGGTCATATTTTGATTCGGGCGTATTTCCGCCGCCGTACCGGCGCTTGCCGGGAACCGGGCTATCCGCCCGGTTCCTCTGCCGCGGTTATCGGACGACAAGGTCCAGATGATCTGTTTTTCCGTCCAAGACAAAGGGAATCTTCTTGTCCCCGCAGATAAGCTCGTAGTCTCCCCGGAATCCTTCCAGGTTTAGTTCCCCGTTGGCGCCGGTACGCAGGGATTCGGTAGTCCACCATTCCCCCTTAACCTTGTTAAGCAGGGCGGTATAGGCCGGTTTAATGCTGTTATCCGCATGGAGGAAGCCCCCCGGCGCGTTCAGCCAGCCGTCGTCCGCAGGGGACCAGGTGGTAATCGCCTCCACCGCGGGGCAGGCAAAGAGAATTTCGTACATTTCCAGGAGTTCCCCGGCCTGCCGCTCCTCCCCTTCGGGGGTGGAAGGCCATTCGATTATCTGCCAATCGTTCAGGTCCTCGATATGCGGGGGCATAATCTCCCCGGAAATCAGGGTATTTTCCGTAAAATGCAGGGGCACGCCGAAATGGGAAAACCGGTCCAGGACCTCGTAGAGTTTCTCTTTCCCCCAATAGCCCTGGTGCTGGTGGGACTGGATACCGATCGCGTCGATGGGGATCCCCGCCTGGAGGCAGCCGTCTATAAGTATTTCGTAATCGATAGAAACGTTAAAATCGTTGAGTATCAGGGTAGCTGCGGGGTTCGCCGCACGGGCGGCGGCAAAGACCTCTTTGATAATGCCTACCCGGCCAATTTCCTTACAAACGCGGGTAATGGCGTTGGCGTATTTATCAAAAATAGGCATGATCACTACCTCGTTGATCACGTCCCATTTGTCTATGCTTCCCTTAAAGGCAGTTACATCACGGGTTATCCGGGCAAGCTGTTTTTTTAGTATTTCTTTGTTGTCGTACTTCATAAGCCAGTCTGCGCAGGCCGTATGCCAGCACAGGGGATGCCCCTTGGTCGTAACGTTCCGCCGGGCAAAGTACTCCGCTGCGGCCGCGGTACGCTTCTGGTCCGGTTTGCCTTCTTCTTTTTCATAACGGCCCAGATAAAACGGCAGGGTAGCGTAGTTATGCAGGCTGAATATTTTATCCAGCCGGTCCCGCAGGAACTCCGCCCTCCGGGCCTCCGGAACCGTACCGTCAGGATTACCGCCGGCCATTTCGACCGCCTCAAAACCGCCGCAGCCAAACAAAAACTGGTGGCGGGTTTGGTTGACGCTTAAATCCCGGTTGGCCAGGGGCTTCCCCCCTTCGGAAACAAGGCGCAGCCCGATTCGGGATTTACGATGAGAAAACGCATTATTATTCATAGAAGATTATCCCCATGACAAGAGGATAGGGGGATTATCCGGGAATGTAAAGGGGCACAGCAATTCTCATTTTAACCATTCCAAAACGAAAAGGCGCCGGGGTTCTGTCTAAAATTGACCCGCAGCATCCCTGCCCTGCACCTTATCCGGGTCAAATTTAGTCCCCTGACACCCCGACCAGCTTTTACGGAGCGCCTTTTCATCTCTTTCTAAACTGAAAATTGCCGGCATAATGGATCTGGCAGGCGAGGTGTTTAATAACTCATGTTACACAAATGGCAGGAATTTGTCCGCAAATGGACGCTAATATACGCGAATATTCCCTGTTTTTACAAAAAATTCGCGTAATTTGCGGACTTTTTTTTCCGGTGCGTAAGGTGAGTTAATAAAACAAAGCTGCGGTCTGGTAGATGTCGCAGATGAGGGGAATGTCTGCACAGCGCAGTATCGGTGCGCCGGGATCGGTGTTCAGGGCGCAGATTTTCTGCGCTCCCTGAATCCCCGCCATAAACTGGACCGACCCTGAGACGCCCAGGGTGATGAGGAGCCGGGGGGCGATGCAGCGTCCGCTGAGGCCGATTTGAGAACTCTGGGGGAACCAGCCCCGTTCCACGAGGCTCCGGGAACACATTATTTCCGCTCCGGTAATTTGAGCCATTTTTTTGAAAAGTCCGATGTCTTCCTGGGCGCGGACGGCGCCGCCCAGGGCCAGCACGTAAGCGGCTTCTTTACCGCCGGAGGAAGGGGCCGTGAGTTCCTCGACCTGGACCTGCGGGGTGGGGAGGGGGGCCGCGTCTGCCGGTATAAGGCGGGCGGTCCCCGCCGCTTTGCCGCCCCGGAAGATTCCGTAACGGACCGTGGCAATCTGGGGGCGGGCATCGGGGGTGATGATCCGGGCCATGAGGCCGCCGCCAAAGGCGGGGCGGGTCTGCACTAAAAGGCCTTCGGCATCCAGGGCAAGTTCCGTACAATCTGCGGTAACTCCGGTTTCCAGGGGAACCGCCGCCAGGGGCGCCAGGCTGCGGCCTTCCGGGGTGGCTCCCACCAGGAGGATATCGGGCCGCAGGACTTCGATACAGCGGAGGAGGGCGGCGGCATATAGTTCCAGAATGAACAAACGGAACCGTTCATCAAGGTAGAGATGAACTTCTCCCAAGCCGCAGCCCTCTAGTTGGGTCCTGGCCGCGGCGCTGGGTTCCCCGCCGATGAACACCCCGGCGGTTTCGAAGCCGTTTCCGGCGGCGAGTCTCCGGGCCGCCCCCATGAGTTCCAGTGAAATAGGATGCAGACCCTCTGCATACGGCTGGAGCAGTACCAGGATAAGTTTCCGCGCCCCGGATTTAGTGTAGGGAATGGTCCGCCCTCCCGGAGGGCTGTTACAAACCGTCATTCATACCGCCTTTAAGCTTCCGCCAGGGCTTTGCGTATCAGGGAAGCGGCCCCGGCGGCATCCACCCGAAGGGAAGGCGTTTTGATCTCCGGTACAGGGGTGTAGAGTTTTCGCACCCGGGTTGGGGAACCGGCAAGGCCGCAGCGCCGGGGATCCGGGTCCGGCAGATCGGCAAGGCCCCAGGTTGTTATGGGTATTTTTTGCGCCGCAAGCCGGCGGGGCAGGTTTGGCGCCCGGACTTGAACCGCCTCCCGGCCTATGGCAAAGAGGGCCGGATACCGGCCCCGGACCCGCACTGTCCCCGGGGAAAGCTCCTGTAAAACCGAGTAATCTTCCTCCCCGAAGTACTCGATTTTCTTAACCCAGCCTATGGCAGGGATACCGAGCCGGGCCGCCAGGGCGAAGGGAAGCTGGGCCGTATCCCCGTCGGTACTTTGCTGGCCGCAGAAGATCAGGTCCGGGACGCCGTATTTCCGCAGAGCTTCCGCCAGGGTCCGGGAAGTGGCCGCCACATCCGCCCCGGAAAACGCGGAATCCGTAAGCAAAAGGGCCGCTGAAGCTCCCCTGGCCAGGGCTTCCCTAAGCGTCCTTTCCGCGGAAGGAGGCCCCATAGTAACGGCTAAAACCTCCGCCGCCGTCCCTGCCCCGCCGGGGGTTCCCTGTGCGAAGGCAGCCTGCATCGCCGCCTCCAGGGCGAACACGTCGTAGGGATTGATGACCCCTTCTGCGGAACTCCTGATGAGGAGGCCGGTTTCACCGTCCATCCGGGCGCTTCCGGCGGGCACCTGCTTGATACATACCCCGATCCGCATCTCAGCCCTCCGCCGCTTCAAAGCCGCCCAGGAGAAGGCGGGGATCAAGGACGCGGAGAATGGAGCGGATTTGTTCCAGCCGTGCCGGGGGGAGATGACGGTGGATAAGGCCCCGTTTGAGCCGGCCTATTCCGTTTTCCGCCGCCAAAAGGCCGCCGTCCCCTATGACCAGGGCCGCCCAGCGGTCCAGCAGGGCCTGACTCCGGCGGAGCCCTTCCGGGGTTTCCGGCAGGATGTTCACATGGAGCCGTCCTTCGGCGACGTGGCCGAAGACGAAACCCCTCAGCCCTTCCTTATCCATGTCCCGGCGGTAGGTTTCGCAGTAGGTTCCTGCAAGTTCCGGGGGTACCGTAAAATCCGCGGCGGTTTTGTGCAGTTCCGGCAGATCCCGCCGCAGCCGGTCCAGTTCCGTATTGATAAGTTCCGGTACGGCGTGGCGGAAGAGGCGGAATTTTTCCAGTTCCGCCGGGCTTGCCGCCGCCCAGGTATCGTCCTCCCCGCCGCCGGAGGCCAGGAACAGTTCCAACTGCCCGGCCAGCAGGGATTCCAGGGTATCCGAATCGTCCCCTTCAAGCTCTACCTGGGCGGCCGCCGCCATCCGGGGATTGACGGAGGGAAGCTGCCGCAGGGCGGTGTTTTGGGGCGCCAGGTCCCTGACCAGTTCCAGGGAGGCCGGATCATAGTACTCCAGGGTGGAAAGGGCCTTTCCGCAGGGGTCCTGCTCCCGCCATTGCCGCAGGGATTCGGCAAAACCGAGGGCCCGCCGGTCCTGTTCAAAAAAGTAGATCACCCCCCAGACCGCTGCGGGCCGCGGGCGGAGATCCAGGGAAAGTTCCGCCGCAAAGCCTGTAAGCCCCTCGCTGCCCGCAAGAAAATCGAGCAGGTCCAGTCCCGGCTGGGGATGCAGGAAGCGGCTTCCCCCGGCGGGAATCCCGGCGCCGCAGGGGAGGCGGCCCCCGCCGGGAAGGGGGCAGCCGCTTTCGTCAAAAAGGTACTCCCCCCGCCTGATTTGCCAGATCTCCCCCGCCGGGGTAATCCAGGTAAGGCCCCGTACATGATCCCCCGTGCCGCCCCAGCGCAGGGAATTGGGCCCCCGGGCGTTGCAGGCAAAAGCCCCCCCCAGGGCCGCCGTAGTTTCGGTAGGATTCGGGGGAAACCGCAGGTTCCGCCCGAATGTTTGGAGAAGGGTAGCGTCTTCGGCCCTCCAGTCCTCCGGGGGAAGCCCCCGCCGCAGAAAATTTTCCAGGGCTTCAAAATTCATCCCCCCCTGGACCCGCAGCGCCGGAACGGCAGGGTCCCCGGAGGAAAGCCCCAGGGGGCGGTTCATCCTTTCTGTGGAGAGGATAAGCCCCCCCCGGGGGACGGCCCCCCCGCTGATGCCGGTCCGGGCCCCCTGGATGGTAAGGGGAAGCCCCTGCTCCGCAGCCCGGCGTATGGCCGCGGCCGCCTGGGCAGTATTTTCGGGAAAGGCGATGTAGTCCGCCCGGCCGCTCAGGCGGGATTCGTCGTGGAAATAACTCAGATAGCCCGGATTTGCGGGGGTAAATTCTTCTCCCATTAAGTGTTTCCTATTTCCGCTTCAAGGGCGGCGATAAATTCCTCCGCCCCGGTGATGATTCCCCTGTCCGCATAGCGGAAAATCGGGGCGTTTTTGTCCGGGTTTATTGCTATCAGGGTGGGGACCGATTCGATTCCCGCCATAAAGGCCGCCGCCCCGGACACCCCCACCGCTATGCAGACCTCCGCGCCGCAGCGGAGCCCCGACTGCCCGATGATGCCGCCCAGTTCCCCCCAGCCGTTAAGCGCGGCGGGGCGGCTAAAGCCCAGGGCTGCGCCGAAGCGCCCGGCGATCCGCTGCAGCCGGTCGCAGGCGGCTTTGCTTCCCAGGCCCCGTCCGGCGGCGAAGATCAGCGGGGCGGTTTCCAGGGGCCTGGAGGGGAAGGATTCGGACTGTTCGTATGCCAAAATCCACCGGGGCGGGGTTAAGGGTTCTACCGGGCGGCTTTCTA
>JAIRXT010000228.1 GCA_031268125.1 Treponema sp.
CTACGATTCGGCCCTAAAGCTGCTGGAAGACGAGGTTGCCTACTCGCTAAAGAAGCCCCGGGAAGAGGTGGAGCACATGATCTTTACCCGCCTGGAATCCCGCTGATGTTTCCGCGGCATTCCTAATCCTTATGGACGCGCCCTTTGCGGCGATTATTACCGCCGCAGGTTCTTCCGCCCGGATGCGGCCGGGTTTTCCGGCGGCGGGGGCGCTGGGGGCAGGGGTCAAGAAGGAGTACCTGAGTCTGGGATTGTGCGATGACGAAGGGAAGGCCCTGACGGTGCTGGGGGCGGCGGTTTCGGCCTTTGCGGAATTTGAAGAAATCGGCGTTATTGTTATTACGGTTCCGGCGGATGGGGAAGCGGCGGCCCGGGCGGCGCTTCCCCGGCGGCTGCTCGATTCATCCGGCGGGCCCCCCGTTCTATTTACCGGCGGCGGCCCCAGCCGGCGTTCCTCGGTACACCGGGCACTGTCCTTTCTGGCCTCCCGCCGTCCGGCCCCTTCGCGGGTGCTTATCCACGACGGGGCCCGGCCCTGGGTAAGCGGGGAGCTTATCCGGCGGGTGATGGACGCGATGCTGCGGTATGACGCCGTTATCCCCCTGACGCCCCTGCTGGAAACTCCCAAAGAAGTTGACGGGGACGGATTTATCCTTAGGCACCTGCGCCGCTCCGGCCTGGGGTTTGCCCAGACTCCCCAGGCTTTCGCCTTTCCGCAGATTCTCCGGGCCCACGAGAGGGCGGCGGAACGGGAGGGGCGGGAACGCTGCGAATACACCGATGATGCGGAGGTCTGGGGGGAATTCTGCGGTCCCGTGGCTACGGTGCCGGGGGAACGGAAGAACCGGAAGATCACCTATGCGGAGGACCTGCCGTGAGTATTTTGAATGTCGTGAACAGGCTGCGCGCCCCGGCCGGGGGCCCGCTATGATCCGCGCCGGCCTGGGCCGGGACCTGCACCGGCTGGCGGAAGGGCGGCCCTTCCTGCTGGGGGGGCTGCGGATCGAATCGGACCGGGGGGAACTGGGCCACTCCGACGGCGATGTCCTGGCCCACGCCGTTACCGATGCCCTGCTGGGAGCCGCCGCCCTGGGGGACATTGGGGAGTTGTTTCCCCCATCGGACCCCCGGTGGAAGGATGCGGATTCCCTTGTCCTTTTAGGGCAGGCATGGGACCTTGTTCGCCGGGAGGGCTGGAAACTGGTTAACCTGGACTGCGTGGTAAGCTGTGAAGCGCCCCGGCTGCTCCCCCACCGGGAGGCGGTACGGGCCCGCCTGGCCGGGGTTCTGGGGGTGGAACCGGGGCAGGTGTTCGTGAAGGGCAAAACCGGCGAGGGCCTGGGGCCGGTGGGAAAGGGCCGTGCGGTGGAAGCCCTGGCCCTGTGCCTTTTGGAACGGGGGGAACCATGAGCGGGGGCAGGGAGGCCCCCTGGTCTTCCGTCATCAAAGCCCTGGAAACCTGGCGCCAGGGTCTGGAGGATCCGTCGGTTACCACCGTGGCGGAACAGTACAGCCGGGACCCCTGGGCGGTGCTGGCCTCGACCATCGTAAGCCTCCGTACCAAGGATGAAGTAACCCTGGCGGTCTCCGCCCGGCTCCTGGAAAAGGCGAAAAGCCCGGCGGAACTTTCCGCGCTGGGGGAGGCGGATCTGGCCCGGCTTATCTACCCGGCGGGCTTTTACCGGACCAAGGCGGCAAGTCTGAAAAAAATCGCCGCCATTCTGCTGGACCACTACAACGGCAAGGTGCCTTCCGACATGGATGAACTCCTTGCCCTGCCGGGGGTGGGGCGCAAAACCGCAAACCTGGTGCTTATCGAAGCCTTTGATCTGCCGGGGATCTGCGTGGATGTCCATGTACACCGGATCTGCAACCGCGCCGGCTGGGTGCAAACCAAAAATCCTGAAGAAACCGAGACGGCCCTGCGGGAAGGGCTTCCGCAAAAGTACTGGAAAAGGATCAACGCCCTGCTGGTCCTCTACGGCCAGCAGATCTGCCGTCCGGTAAGTCCCTACTGTTCCCGCTGTGTAATCGCCCCGTACTGCGGGCGGCACGGCGTAGAAAAAAGCCGCTGATGATCAGGGCTGCGCTAAGGCCCAAAAAATGCTATGGTAGCAGCCATCCGCCGCCGGACAAGAGGCGGCTGCCAAACAACCGGCGGCCGGGCAGCGGCAAAACACATCCTTCAAGGAGTAAACCATGCCCTACATTCAGGTTACCATTGGACAAAAACTCAGCGACCCGCAGAAAGAAGCGCTCAAAAGCGAACTTGGCCGTCTTATCACCATTATTCCCGGAAGGACCGAAGCGGACCTTATCGTAAGTATCCAGGACGGCGGCGCCCTCTACATGGGCGGAATCAAAGAGCCTGCTGTGTACGTCGATCTCCGGGTCTACACGGCAGCGGACCCGGACGCTAAAAAACGATTCACCGGGGAACTCTTCAGCAGTATTACGCGCCAATTCGGCATACCAAGCTCCCGGCAATACCTGACCATCGGCGAGTACGATCACTGGGGTTACGGCGGGGAATTTCACTAGTACGGCCTGTTGCGCTCCGCGCATAAAAAGGAGTTTCCATGATCACCCTGGAACGGGTACGGCTGGTCAACTGGCATAATTTTGAAGACACGGTGATCGATATTGGGAACCGCTGCCTGCTGGCGGGGGATAACGGCTCCGGTAAATCCACCATCATCGACGCTATTCAATACACTATGGCGGCGGACTTACGAAAGGCCAAATTCAACGCCGCAGCGGGGGACCGCAAGGGGGGCAGGGACCTTCTGGGCTACGTGCGCTGCAAGCTGGGGGCCGACGATACCGAGTACTACCGGGGAGACACGGTGGCCCATGTGATGCTGGAATTCTCCGTCAAGCCCGGCCCGGAAAGCGGCGCTGGAACCAGCGGCGCCGGCGATTTTACCGCGGCGGTCTGTATCGAAGCCTACACCGACGGCAAGATAACGGAGCATTTCTGGATAGGCGACCATATTCCTGTAGCGGCGGTCCCGGTACGAAGCGCAACAGGAGCCCCCCTGGTGTACCGCCAGTTCCGGGATGCCGGGGGAAGCGCCGAGTTCTACGATTCCAAGCGGTCCTACCTGCGGGACTTTACGACAAAGCTGGGGGTCTGGCGGCGTTACGCGGAATACAATCCCTATCTGGAAGCCTTTACCCGGTCGGTAAGCTTTACCCCCCTGGTATCGGTGGATCGTTTTGTCTGCGATTACATCCTGGAAGACCGTCCGGTGGAAATTACCACGATGAAGGACAACCTGGAAAGCTACAAAGAAGCGGACCGCCAGGCACGGGGAGCGGAACAGCGGATCGGCGCCCTGCGAAAGATAAACAGCCGGGCGGCGGAATGGCAAAATTACCGGGACCTTATCATAAAACAGGAGTACCTTAAACTCAGAATAGAGCGGGATCTGGAGGAACAGCACCGGCAGGACCGGATCCGCCGCCTGACGGAGGTTGAGGCAAGGGTCAACTTCCTGAAACGGGAAATGGAAGACCAGGAACGGCAGCGCTTCGAGTGGGAGCAGGAATTGCGGGAGACCGATGCCGGCCTGGCGATCAACGAGACCCATATCCTCTACCGGCGGATCGAAGAACGCATCGAGCGGCTTCAAAAGGATCTGGAAGAGGAAGAACCCAAGGCCGCCCGGTATCACCTGCTCCGTTCCCAGTGTGAAAAGCTCCTGGGCCGGTCTCTGGGGGACGAACCCCAGGAAGACATCCGGCTGGTAGAAGGGGAGGAACAGAAAAACCGGGCGGAAAAGGAAGAGGCCCGGCGGCTAAAGGCCGAACTTACCCTGGCCCTGCGGGAGGTTCAGGCGGAACTGGCGGACCTGGAAAAGGGGATTCCCCACTACCCCGCCCCTTTTACGGCTTTGCAGAATGCCCTGGAAAAGGCGGAGATCTCCGCATTGTTCCTCGCCGATGTAGCGGAAATTGACGACCCCCTCTGGGCCGACGCGGTGGAAGGCTGGCTCAACACCCGCCGCTTCGCCCTCCTGGTGGACCCTTCCGCATTCCAGCGGGCCCTGGAAATTTACAACGCCCTGCCCCGGGACATTGCCGGGGCGCTGCTCCCCAACCTGGAAAAAATGCGGGGCGTTGAACTCCAAAAGGGGAGCCTTGCGGAACTGGTAAGCACCAACTCCCCCTATGCCCGGATCTACCTGGACTACGTGCTGGGAGGGGTTATCCGCGCCGACATTGACGATCTTAAACACTACAGCTTTGCCGTTACCAAAGAATGTATGACCTACGGGAACCACACCGCCTCCCGGATCAGGGAGGATGTGTACCGGCGGCATTACCTGGGACAGGCCGCCCGGAAGAAGCGGCGGGAATTCCTTCTGGCCGAATCGGAACGGATCCGGCGGGAGCGGGACGCCGCGGAACAACGGGAAAAACAGGCGGAAATTCAGGAAGACATTTTCCACAGGGCGGGACGGACCCTGATAGAACTGCAGTTCCTCCTCCCCGCAGTGGGGGCCTGCGAAAAGCTGTCCGCCGATCTGGCCCGTTCCCAAGAGGAACTGGCCGCCGTAGACACCCGGAGCTTCCGGGAACTCCAGGAAAAGCGGGACGCCCTGGCAGCGGAAATCAAAAAACTTGAGGGGGAGATCAACCGCCGCCACGAAACCCTGGGGGGCCTAAACCGCAGTAGTACTGCGTACCAGGAAGAACTGGTGAATCTGGAAGCCTCCCTGAAAAAACAGGAAGAGGACATCCGTTCCTTCGGCGAGGCCCATCCCCTGGAAATCGGCGAATGTGAAAACTACGCGGAAAAGCAGATCGAAAAAAACAGCGTACAGGATCTGTCCAATTCCTATGAATCCACCCTGAAGGGCTACCGGACCAGGGTAGATAATCTTAAACGGGAATACCAAACCCTGGTCCAGGCCTACGACAGGGAATTCAACGCCCTCCTTTCCCTGGAACCCTCGGAACACAGCAATGCGGAGCAGATTCTCAAGCGGCTTGAAAGTTCGGAATTACCGGAATACCGGGAGAAGATCGCCCGGGCCCGGCAGGATGCAGAAAAAGAATTCAAAGATCATTTTATTGCCCGCCTTAACGAACTTATCGAAGA
>JAIRXT010000235.1 GCA_031268125.1 Treponema sp.
TTAACCGTAACCCCAATCCAGACCGCCCCGTACAGGAACATCAGGGCCAGGAAGATGATCAGGGCGCCGGCGGGAGTTAAGCCCGCCCGGGGCCCCAAAAAACCGCAGAGCGGAATCAGTGCCAGAATGGCGGCCAGGCAGACCAGGCTTATGCGGATAAAGCGCCTTCTCCCCAGCCGGTGGGCCAAGTAGCCGCAGGGAACCGCCATAATCACGCTGGAAATCCCCGCCACCCCCTGGGCCAGGGCGGCGTTTCCTTCGGAAACCCCCATAGCCTCCACCATGTAAAGGCCCAAAAAAGGTTTTGCCCCCTCGTAGGCCGTGAACCAGAAGAAGACCGAAAGCAGAATCCGGGCCACACTGGTATCCCTTGCGGGCTTGCCCCCTCCGCCAAGATTCCCGGTTCCGGCGCTTCCCCGGTCCCCGGCGGGGGCTTCGGCCTCTTCCCCCGGTGTCTCCCCCTTAAAAATCTGCCGGATTGAGCGTATCAGCGGGATCTTTGCTCCGGTTTCCCCGGTTTCTTCGGGTATATGCTCCCGGACAAAGGCCGCAAGGACCAGAACCGCCGCAATAATGCACAGGGAAGCGATGTTGAAGGGCAGGGCTCCCTCAAAAAAGCCGCCTCCTATCGAAGGGGCGCCGATAAGCCGGGCTAAAACCAGGGTGCTTACGATAAGCCCGATGCCCCCCATCATGTTGATAACCCCGTTTGCTTCGGACCGGTAATCCCCCGGAATGGTATCGGGCATCAGGGCTACCACCGGACCCCGGACCGAGGTCTTAAACAGGTTAAAACAAAAGATGATCGCCAGCAGGGCAAAGAACGACCGGGACGCCATAGGGGGAATCAGGCTAAAAAGGATCGCCGCCAGGGGCAGTTCCACCAGGATGAAGGGCATCCGCCGCCCCAGCCTGGTCCGGGTCCGGTCGCTCCACACGGAGATTACCGGGATAAGAAACAGTTGGAGCAGATTGTCCAGGGTCATAATCCCCCCCACCGCCGCGTTGGAGGAAAGGTAGCGCCTCAAAAAAATGGGAACAAAGGTGTCGTACAGGGGGTCCATAAGCCCCATGGTGAAAAACCCAAAACCAATAAGAAAGGTAAGGCCCATATACCTGCGGAACCCCTGCGGTTGCGATGTATCCATGTTTCCTCCTGCGGGTCTATTATATACTGTGGTGGTAATTTTGGCTCTCTTTCCGGTTATACTGTATACATGAAATCCGGAGTTATCCAAAGGGCCCTTCCCCTTTTTCTGTTGTTCCTGGGAACAGCCCTTGTCATTGCCGGGATTGCTGCCGGCGATGCGGAACTGGTCTTCAGGAAGGCCGTTTTTATCTGTCTGGAGTGTATCGGGATTGGCTAAGAAGACGGTTTCCCTCCGGCCCGCCAGGCGCTGCGTCCAGTTCTTGTCCCTGCTGATCTGCAATGCGGACCTCCGGGGCTTCGTCCAAAATTCCGGCCGGGGAACCGTGTCCCGCAGCCCCTTCAAACGGTTCTGCGTCCCCGGCCTTAACTGCTATTCCTGCCCCGGAGCGGCCGCTTCCTGCCCCCTGGGGGCCCTGCAAAACTCCCTGGCCCAGGGCCGCTTCCCCCTGTATGCCGGCGGCCTCCTCCTGATCTTCGGTGTAACCCTTGGCCGGGGGGTCTGCGGCTTCCTCTGCCCCTTCGGCCTTATCCAGGAACTTTTGTACAAGCTGCCTTCCCCCAAACTTCCCAAAAACAGCCTTACCCGGAAGCTGTCGCTGCTAAAGTACGGCATCCTGCCGGTTTTGGCCCTGCCCCTGGGGGCCTTCCTGGTCTACGGCTACGGGGAACCCTTTTTTTGCAAATTTCTCTGCCCCGCGGGAACCCTGGAGGCGGGCCTCCCCCTGGTGCTGTTCAACGCCGCCATCCGGGAGCTCATAGGGGGCCTTTTTTTCCTCAAACTCACCCTGCTGATCGTCCTGATTCTGGCGGCGGTGTTCATTTTCCGCCCCTTTTGCCGCTTTATCTGTCCCCTGGGGGCAATCTACGGCTTTTTTAACCGCCGCGCCCTGTTCGGCATGAAGATCCGGGAAGAAGATTGTACGCATTGCGGCGCATGTGCGGCCGCCTGTAACATGGATACCCGGCGCGCCCTGGATCGCGAGTGCATCCGCTGCGGTGAATGCGCCGGAAGCTGCCCGGCCCGGGCCCTCCGTTGGGGCAGGGAACCGGCCGGACCGGCAAATAACGTAAGGAGAATCAATGAAACTGGTTCATAAGCAAATTGTAAGAAACCGGCCTTCCGGGGTCCGTCCGGGCATCATCGCGGCCTGCCTTCTGTTCTTGGCCCTCCCCGCCGGGGCCGCCGATCTTGCGGAGGGCAGCAGTGCCCCCGATTTTACGTTTACCGCCCCCGGCGGCGGGACCCATAAGCTGTCGGATTACCGGGGCAAACCCCTGGTTCTGCACTTTTGGGCAACCTGGTGCGGCCCCTGCATCAGGGAACTCCCCCTCATCTCCGCCCTGGGGTCCCGGACCGGGGACCTCACAACCCTGGCCGTAAACTGCGCCGAAACAGACCAGGAAGTATCCTCCTTCCTGCGAGACAGGAAGTTCAGCCTTAACGTAGTCATGGACCGGACCGGGCACATTTCGGAACTCTACAACATCTACGCTATCCCCCAAACCTTCATGATCGATGCGGAAGGCGTCATCCGCTCCGTCAGGGTGGGAGCCTACAGCCAGCGGGAGCTCAACCGGGACATCTCCGCCCTCCTCGGCAGGTAAACACGCTGAATTTTTGTCTTTTTCCAGGCATTTCCGGCCCAGCAGGTTGATTAGGCTAAAAGACTGGATAAGCAAAGACAAAAACAGAAGAATGCATACCGCGAAGGCGCGCAAAGGATCACGAAGGATTGGATTCCCCGCCTTTTCCTTCCTTCGTGTACCTGCCCTTGGAGGCTTTCCCAAAACTTCAGTTTTTGGGAGACAGGCTTTGCCTGTCCAGCTACCCTGATTTTAATAGAAAAAGCGGGTTTTAGACCGCTTTTTCGGAAGCCAATCCCAAAACTAACCAAGTTTTGGGATTGGCTCTACCTTTACAAGATTTTTTGATGGAAAAGACGCCTATAAAAATCACCGGCTTGGGCGGGGCGCCTTTTCACTTTTACTGAGAATTGCCGGTCTATCTGGTTATTTCCGGCTTTTTGAACTATATTTGATTCTAAGAGGAGGGGCCTTGTGGAAAATGCCGCATATCTTAACCATTCGGGCATCGCACTGACTGAGGCAAACCGCCCTAACGATGCCATACCCCTGTTTCAAAAAGCCCTGGCAATGGAACCGGGAAATCCCCTGCTGTGGCTGAACCTGGGGATAGCTCAGCAGCGGGTGGGGAACTACGATGAGGCCCTTGACAGTTTTGGCCGGGCGGTCTTCATTGACGACAGCCTGGCGGAGGCGTGGTTCTCTTTGGGACTCATCTACTACGATCTTGAACAGTTTGACGAGGCGGAAAACTGCTATTATTCCGCCCTGAACCGGGATGATTATGCGCCAAAAACCTGGAATAACCTGGGGGTCCTTTACTTTTCTATGGGAAATTTTGAGGATGCCCGCCATTGTTTTGAGGAAGCCATAAGCATTACCCCCCTGTACTACGATGCGGTCTACAACCTGCGGGATGCCTGCCGGGAACTTGGCGATTACCGGGCGGCGGCGGAATTTGAACGGGTTCTGGGCAGTTTTGGAAGGTTCCAGGCAAATTCCCGGGGAAACAGCCGTTAGCCCGCCCGCGGGCCTGGGCACAGGGAGAATTCAACATGAAGATACTGTATGCGGCCGAAATAACCGGCAAAACCGGGATATACGCATTCAAAAAAGGGCTGCCGGAACTGCGGCAGCGCAAACCCTTTGATTTTCTTATCGCCTGCGCCGACGGCGCTACCAACGGGAACGGCCTGGGGCGGAATCATGCCGCTTATCTGCGCAAGCTGGGGGCCAATGTGCTTACCACCGGGGAATGTTGTTTTTACAAGAAAGACCTGACCGAAAGCCTGGTAAAACTTCCCTATGTGCTGCGGCCGGAGAACCTGAACATCGAAGCTCCGGGAATTGGGGCCCGGATCTACAAGACCGGCGGCGGCGAAAAAGTGGCGGTGGCGGTGCTTCTGGGCCAAAGCGGATTCGGCAGAATCCACGGGAACAGCCCCTTTTCCCTGCTCCCCAGCCTTCTGGAGCGGTTGGGCCAGGAAACCCCGTATATCATTGTCGATTTCCACGCGGAAACCACTGCGGAAAAAAAGACCCTGTTTGCCGCGGCGGACGGCCGCTGTTCGGCGGTTATCGGGTCCCATGCCAGGGTTCAGACTGCGGACGAAACGGTACTCCCCGGGGGTACTGCGGTAATTTGCGATGCCGGCCGCACGGGCAGCGCCGAATCCGTGGGGGGTACGGAGACGGAGTCCCGGATTAAGGAATACCTGACCGGCATCCCCGAATGGACCCGGGAAGCCTGGGCCAAGCCCGAACTGCAGGGCGTTTATATCGATCTTGATGAGGGGGGCAAGGCCCTGTCTATCGAGCGGGTCCGTCTGCCGCTCCCGGAAATGCCCCGGAAGGACCAGGAAACGCCTGATCAGCCGGGGGAAGGGCCTGCCGGCGAGCCGGACGAGGCGGAACAGGCGGCGGAATGAGGGGCCGCGTACTGAATTGCGCGGAGGGCGGGGTTCTGGTGCTGCCGGAAGCCGAAGCCCCGGTCTGCGGCGGCTGCCGGGCTTCTTGTCGGCCAGGGCCGTGTCCGGACGGGCAGTGTCCTGACAGGCCGCCGGGGCATCCGGTCCTGGCGAAGGTACAAGAGGAGGCGGAATTCAGCCCCGGGCAGATCGTGAAATTGCGCCGGGGGGGACTGGTTTCCCAGACCGCCGCCGCCCTGCTGCCCCCCGCCGCGGGCTTTATCCTTGGTTATGTCCTGGCGGGCCTTTCCGCTGGGGAGAACCGGGCGGGGGCAGGTTTGATCGGTATGTTCGTTTTTGCCCTGGGCGTGTATCTTTTCCGCCGCCGCCGCCAGCCCCGGCTGTATTTTACGATAAAGCCCCGGGAAACGGCCGCCGGAA
>JAIRXT010000240.1 GCA_031268125.1 Treponema sp.
GTTATGTTGACTTGTCATTATGGTTAGCGGCCATGGTGGAACTGGTAGACACGCCAGCTTGAGGTGCTGGTGCCGAGAGGCATGGAAGTTCAAGTCTTCTTGGCCGCAATACTGCCTAAGTCCTTATATGACAAGGAGTTACGTCATTGTATTTTCGGTAAAGAAATAAGCTATATCTCGAAATTTTGGCACTGTGCACGTATCGTGCAGTTATTTTTTTTGCAGGGTGTTCTATGCCAAGGTTTCAGAGGCCCTTTATTGTCCGAAAGCGGACAGATACGAAAAAATTCATCTTGTCCATCAATGAGACATCCGGGCTTCCAGCCCATGTTTGCCAAAGATGGTTCAGGGTCAGCTTCGCAAATTTCCCCCAAGAGCTATCTTTGTACCGGTTTCCAAAGACAAAAGCAGCCGCAGAGTCCGGTGCTTTGGCTCTGATCGAACTGCTCCTATCTCAAGACACCCCACCGGCACCGGCACCCATTCCCATGAGCGATCCAACAGTAGGGGAATGGCTGCTCAGGTTTACATTCCTTGACGATAACCCCCGGGCAGCCCGGCTTATCGGCGAAGGGACCCCCTATTCAGTTGGGACCATAGAACTGTACCGGCAGAGCTTTGAACATCGGACTTGTTCAACAACCTTTTTATTGAACCCTGCCGGGTTTCGGTTGTTGAACAAGTCTCGCAAAAGGCTTAGCCTCTTGCAGTTTTTTAAGGAAGTTGTTCGATAACTAAAGGTTATCGAACAACTCTATCATATCAGGGGTGATCCGTTCTGCGATACAGCCGGAAGATAGCCGGGACCCGGGCTTTTGAGATTGTCATCAACTTTGTACGGATGGCGTTCCGGGAGTATTGGCAGGAGTATCCGGAATGGAATAACCCGTTTAGCCGGATAAAAGCTATGTTCTGGGCAGGGTTGCGCCGTAGTGAAATATGGGGCCTTGAAGTGGAAGATATAGACTGGCAGACTCCGAAACTCAATATCTGCCATGCCCGGAAGCAAATCGCCTCTAAAAAATACCGAAAACTCGGCGATCCAAAATGGCATAAAATCCGCGAAGCTCCCTTCCCGGAAGATCTACAGAAGGCGGTCAAGAAATTATGGGCAGTAAACGGAGTTCATGATTTTGTGTTTTGTCGAAAGGACGGAACACAGCCGGAGCCAGACTCTAAACTTGACCCGCATTGCGTCACGAAAGCTCGTGAAAGGAGGTAGTAGGGAAAACCTTTCAACATGACCTAATGAGACCAGAGGGAAGACTCTCTGCACCTCATCCGGAAAAGGCGTAGCGAGCCACCGGAAGCGAGTCTTGCATGGGCCTTGGTGACGAGGTTTGTGAAGCGTAGACAGCGAGCACAAAAGCCGCGTTATAGAGCCTCGAAAGAAGTAATAAGGCAAGAGGCTTTCGTTGTTGTGAGAACGGGAGCGACAGTAACCTGCGATAAGCGAGCAGGGAAACCTCTGCCGGGGTCTGAGAGCGGGGCAGATGTACGGGAGGTCATACGGGAACGTGAGAGGTCTCATGGGTTCTGGAAGTAAAAGGCCGCCAGGAGGGTAGGCGGGGTACAAGTAGTCCGGGCTTTTCCCAACTCCGAGGGGAAAAGAGGCCAAATCAAGGAAGATGAGGCGTTACGAAGCAGAGGAGGAACTTGCTGGTACGACCGAGCGAAGGAAAACGAAGCGAGGCCGGAAGACCTATGAGAAGTCGTAGTGCAGTCATAGTACCGTTGGACCGGAGGCCCGCGAAACAGGGGAACCTGACCGAAGGGACCCTGCCCTAAGATGACGAAGGGAAGGACTGCGCCTGGAGAAAGAACCGACGGGAGGAAACATCATGGATACATCGGACTGAAAGTCCGCGATATTCTGGGATAAGATGTCAACGAAACAACGGCGGATAGCGGAAGCGGCCCGGAAATACCGGGGAGAAAGTCTAAAAAGTGTGGCACACCACATAGACGTGGAGTGGATGTATTGCGCCTATGAACTGGTACGCCGGGACGGGGCGAAAGGCATTGACGGAGTAGGAGCCGAGGAATACGAAAGGAACCTCCGGGAGAACCTGGCTAACCTGGTAGACAAGCTGAAAAGCGGGACATACCGGGCACCAGCGGTCAGGAGGGTATATATTCCGAAAGCGGGAAGTACCGAGAAACGACCGCTGGGGATACCGACGTATGAAGACAAGATACTCCAAAGGGCGGTACAACTGGTGCTGGAGCCGATATATGAGGAGGAGTTTTATGACTTTTCATACGGGTTCAGGCCGGGAAAATCGGCCCACCAAGCTCTTGACCGGCTGCGGAACGAAAGCATGAACATCGGCGGCGGATATATCATTGATATGGACATCAGCAAGTACTTTGACAGCATACCACACGACAAACTCTGGGAAATACTGGGACAACGGGTTAGCGACGGAGTGATACACAGGATAATCGGGAAATGGCTCAACGCCGGGGTCATGGAAGACGAGACGATAAGGCGGAGTGAAAAGGGCTCTCCCCAAGGGGGAGTCATATCGCCGCTGTTGAGTAACGTCTATCTCCATGAAGTGCTGGACGAATGGTTTGACCAAACGGTGCAGCCGCGGCTGGAAGGGAAATCCTTCATGGTGCGCTATGCGGACGATGCGGTCATCGGGTGTGAGAAGAAGGAGGATGCCGACCGGATTATGAAGGTGCTGGCCCTCCGATTCGAGAAGTATGGGCTCACCATACACCCGGAGAAAACTCGGCTCATAGACTTTACCAAGCCGGTCGGAGAGAGCCGAAAGGGGAAGGGAAGTTTCACGTTCCTGGGTTTTTGTCATTACTGGACGAAATCAAGGAAAGGACGCTGGATGGTAGGACGAAAGACGGACAGCAAACGGTTGAGCCGGGCCTTAAAGATCATAACGCGATGGTGCAGGGAAAACCGGCACCGGGCGAAGCGGGAACAACATAAAGAACTCGCCGCTAAACTGCGGGGACATTACGCCTATTACGGGGTATCGCTTAACTATGCCGGCATAGGGTTATTCTATGAGCAAGTTAAACGGGTGTGGTCCAAATGGCTGAACCGGCGGTCAAGGAAGACAAGCCAAGACTGGCAGCAATTCGGCGAATATCTGCGAAACTTTCCGTTACCAAGGCCGAAAATAGTACACTTATTTAGCTAAGCGAATCTTTCTCTTGAGGAACCGGATGCCTTAATTGGGCACGTCCGGGTCTGTGGGGGTTCCGGGTGGGCAACCGCCCGGTTCTACCCGGCACGTTCTACCGGGGCCGGGTCACGATACGGGTCAAATTTAGCTTGATTGTGGGGAAGAGATAGGTACAAGGTGTTACATTTGCTCCACAGCGCATTTGACCGGGTTAAATTGTGGGTCAAGTTTAGCTGTAGGGGGGAACATCAGAAAGAAGCAAGCCGCCAGACCGAAGGTCCGCTGGCTAAGGCTTCGAGGAGATTTTCTATGAAAGGGACGAAAGGTCTTTTTCGATTGGGAATGTTAGCCCTTGTGCTTTCATTCGTTTTGGCGGGCATCAGCTGTGCCTCTGTCAGCGATGCCGGACGTTATGACTATTCTACTCCGGAAACCCAGGATAGTGTTCTTCTGTTGGGCTCGAATGGCACCATTTATGTTTCAGAGTTCGACGGTCAAACGGTATCATGGAAAGCTAGTACTGACTTTGGCGGCATCTTTAAAACCAGTTTCAGGATAAGAATACCTGCTGGAACACATACTTTGACAGGCGGAGTTGAGAATTCATCTCGGCCAGGCGAGTTGCTGTTTACAACCTCAACAAGATATGATTTTTCGGTCGGAAAATCCTACACCGTTGACATAGTAAACAGAAACTTTAGGATAGTTGAAAGCGCTGACGCTTTGTAACGCACAAAGACAGGCTCCATAACTAACAGTGTTTGGTATCCGAATACTAAAAGCCGACCGCCCCGAATATTGGAAAAAGGGCGGCTGGCAGGGAGTAAGAACGTCGTGCCGCTACTGCGGGCCCGTGTACTTGTGAAGGGTCTGCCGTACTGCCCCCGGCCCCGCCAGGAGTTCGGCCGTGTAGGATTCGATCCGTCTGCCCAGGCCGGCCCGGTACAGATCGACGCCGAAAATTCCGCTGTTGGAAAGGAGGCCCCGCAGCTTGCCCGCCGCCGATTCGGGGGCCCCCAGCCGTATTCCCTCCAGTTCCTTCCTGACCTGGGCCAGCAGGGGGTCCGGGCTTGGGTCAAACGGATTCCCCGCGTCGTCAAGGCCCAGGAGATAGCGGCACCAGGCGGCGATAACCAGCGGGATAAGGACAAGGTTTTGCGGATCCAGGTTGTCCGCGGCGGCGTAGAGCTTGATCGTCTCCCCGAACCGGATGCCGAGCTTTTGGGAGGTGTCGGTGGCGATGCGTTGGGGGGTATCGGGAATGTTGGCGTTGGGGAGCCGTTTGGTAAGGACCTCCTCGATAAAGTAAGCGGGTTTGATGATGCGGGGATCGGTAACTACGGGCATCCCCTCGTCGCAGCCGATCTTCCGCGCCAGGGCCGCAAGGTCCGGGTCTTCCATTTCCGCGGCAATGGAATTGTAGCCCAGCAGGCAGCCGAATATGGCAAGGGCCGTATGCAGGGGGTTAAGGCAGGTGCAGACCTTCATCCGCTCCACCCGGTCCACGGTTTCCCGGTCCGTAAAGTAGACCCCGGCCTGCTCCAGGGGGGGCCTGCCGTTGGGGAAAAGGTCCTCTATGACCAGGTATTCCGCCTCTTCGGTGTTTACAAAGGGGGCGGTAACGGAATTTTTCGCTGTCCTGATTATTTCCATGCCGCTGATAACCGTTTCAAGCTGCCCCCGGACCCGTTCCGAAGGGTAGGGGGTGATCTTGTCGATCATGCTGAGGGGGAAGGAAACTTTTTCACCATTGGAAAGCCAGTCAATAAAGCCCTGATCCACATGGCCCCGGGCCTGCCATTCGGCCGCCGCCGTCAGGACGGCGTCTTTTAACCGGTCCCCGTTATGGGAAAAGTTATCGGTGCTGAGCAGGGCGATGGGGAACCCTTCCCGGTAACGTTCCCAGACCAGGGCCGTCAGCTTGAGCATGGCGTGGACCGGGGCGGCGGGACCCGCGTCGAATTCATCAAGAATTTCCGGCCGGAAGGAGCCGTCAATGGTCCGCAGCCCGTAGGCTTTTTCCGTTACGGAAAGGGAAACTATCTGGAGGGAGGGGGAGCGGAAGATGGTCTTGAGCCGGTTCCAGGCATCGGCGCTGTCGGCGGCGATGGCCTCGGTAACGCTGGCGATGACCCTTTTTTCCAGTTCCCCGTCCGCCTTCATCACCACCTGCAGGCCCAGATTGCCGCAGCCTTCGTAGACACGGTGGATAATCTCGTAATCGAAGGGTTCTACGGCGATGATCCCCCGGTTACTCAGGCCCTGCTCGATAAGACGCTGGGCCAGGGCCGCATGGTAGCCTTTGAAAAGGTTGCCGGAGCCGAAGTGTACCCAAACCGGGGCATCGCAGGTCCTGGCGCGGACTGCCCCGATGTCGAAGGCGGGCACATGGATTCCCGCCGCCTCAAACTCCGCCTGTTTTTCTTCCAGGCATTTCACCGTTAGTTCAAGCATAATTCCTCCTTGATGGCAGGGGATTTTTGAAAACCCCCGGATATTAACTTTTCCCCCCGTCTATGCTACCATACTTTCATGTATAAGTCCCGATGAGTTTACAGGGCGGTAGTATGTCATTTTCCCTTATCGAGTTGTTCCGTCTGGGAGGGGTGTTTATGTGGCCCCTCCTTCTTTTTTCCGTGGCGGTAATTTCCATATCCCTGGAGCGGGCCGTTTACCTGGGTTACCACAATTTACGGATGGATGATCTGGAGGCCGTTCTTCTGGATTGTATCCGGGAGGGGGATTTTGCCCGGGCGCGGGAATATTTAAGCCCCCTGGTGCAGCGGCGCATGGGGGCCCGGATACTCCTTACCCTGATCGACTGCTGCGGCCTGGGGGAACGCCGCATGGAGCGGGCGGTAGAAACCCGGGCCCTTTCCTGCGTCAATTCCCTGGAAAGCGGCCTTAATTTTCTTACCGCCCTGGGTTCCATTTCCCCGCTGACGGGATTTCTGGGGACCGTCTCCGGGATGATCGGGGCCTTCCGGTCGATTGCCGAAGCCGCGGAGGTGAACGCCCAGATCGTGGCCAACGGCATCTACGAAGCCCTGATCACCACGGTGTTTGGTCTGATTATCGCCATTATCGCGATGATCTGTCATTCGATTTTTTCCCATGTGGTGGATAAATTTTCGGCCGATGTGGAGCAGACCTGTTCCGATCTTATCATCGAAATAACCGCCCCCCAGACCCCGAAGGGCCGGATTCGGGAAATACGATTCCACGATGATCATTAAGCGGCGAAAGCGGAGGACCTTTGGGGATTCCGGGGCCTCCAGCGATATTGCCTTTCTGCTTATCATTTACTTTATGGTGATTGCGGGAATCAACGTCAACAAGGGTTTTCTGCTGACCCTGCCTGCCCGGAATTCCCAGCGGTTCGTACTGAAGGATGAACTTCTTCGCTTTAACCTTGTGCATGACGGAAGGCTTGTCTTCCACGGGGAGTTGTGCAGTCTTGCCGCCGCGGAACAGACGATCCGCCGGGCCGTATCGGAGCATCCCAACACGGCGCTGCTTCTTACGGTGGACCCCCGGACCCCCTGGCAGGCGGTGGTGGAATTTGTGGAACTGGCCCAGGACCTTGAGGTGGATTCCTTTTCATTCGTCATGGGGGAAGATTCCGGGGAGGACTCATGAAGCTGCGCCGTTCATCCCGCAGGGATTTTTTGATTCCCCTCTCCTCCATGTCGGACGCGGCCTTTCTGCTCCTCATCTTTATCATACTGGTCTCCCTGATCAACTACCGGCGGGAGGTAAAAATTGAATACCCCGAGGCCCGGAGCGCCGCCCGGACCGGTGCGGTAAAAAATCTGGAGGTCTGGATTGACCGGGACGGCCTTCTGTATCTGGACGGAGCGGCAGGGGACCTTGAGGGGCTGCGGGATGCGGTGGACGAGCTCTACCGCAGCGCCCCGGATACCCGGCTCCACATCATCGCCGATAAAAACACGCCCTACCGTTACCTGAACGAGGTTATCTCCGTCCTGCAGCTCCTCCAGTACCGGGTGGTTAGTTTTGTGGTAAGGGACCGGCAGTCGTGAGGCGCTTACGGCTTGCCATTTTTATCCTTGTTGCGGAGATTCATGTCCTGGCGATTGTATCGGTCAGGTTTGATATGCGAGAGGTCCCCCGGAAAGAGGAGGAACCCCTGCGGGTAATGAAGCTGACGGACCTGGCCGAATCCCCCGGCCCTGAGCCTTTAATCCTACCGGCGGCCGTACCTGCTGCCCCGGAGGAGAAGCCGCCGGTACAGCCGGTACAGCCGGAGGAAATTGCCGGGGTGATAACCGGCGCGGCGCCGGGAGACCGGATCACCGGGGAACCGGAAAATAAGCCCGCGGCCGCTGCGGAGGCGGGGACCGAAGACGGAATTGTTCAGGAAGACCAAACCGGAGCGGGGACCGGCGGTTTTACCGGGCCGCCGGAGCGGTCTGCCGCGGAGGACGAATATCTTCCTGCCCACAGACTCTCCGAACTGCCGAAATTTCCTGAAAGCAAGATTCTGGCGGCCCTTGTCTATCCGCCCATCGCCCGGCGTTCCGGTATCCAGGGGTGGGTGATGCTGGAACTGTTTGTCGACCGGACGGGGGTTATCAGGCGGATTGATATTGTGCAGGAGGAGCCGGCCGGCAGGGGCTTTGGAGAGGCCGCCAGAGCGGCATTCCGGGACATCCTCTGCGAACAACCTGCCACGGTTAACGGGCAGAATGTTCCCGCCCGGGTCAGTTACCCGCTGAATTTTAAGCTTCGTTAAGGTTATAACAGCAATTTTACTTTTACAAAATTTTCGATGGAAAAGACGCCTATAAAATCATCAGCTTTCCTGCCGGCTGGAAAGAATCCGGGGCCCCCACCCCAGATTCTTTCCACCGCCACCCCCTGTTACATTCTTCGGGCGTCTTTTCTCCCCCTAAAAAAACTATCATTGCTTAAAAAGGGTTAATAGAGTTGTATGATAACCTTTCGTTATCGAACAACTTCCTTAAAAAACTGCAAAAGGCTTAGCCTTTTGCAAGTCCAATTGTAGAAAATGTCTAAATTGCAGAGTATTTTTGTTTAATACCATTTTTATAAAGGCAACTTATCCATTTTTTGGTTGGACAAGGGGTCTTTTTCGCTAAAAGTAAAATTGCTGAGGTTCCGGCAGGTGATCTTGACAAACCAGATATTATACTAATACCATCGTAATACTAGGATATTATGATGATAAGGAAGCAAAGATGATCTATGATTTTGACATACCCGTGGAACGGCGGGGTTTCGGCAGTGTTAAATGGGATACTGCGGGCAGCGGGGTACTACCCATGTTCGTGGCGGATATGGATTTCAGGTCCGCACCGCCCATCAT
>JAIRXT010000241.1 GCA_031268125.1 Treponema sp.
CAAAAACAGCTTGACAAAATTGTCGCTAAAATCAACAATAGGCCCCGCAAGGTTTTAGGCTGCCTGACTCCTTACGAGGTTTTTTCCCCATAAATTTCGCACTTCAAAAAAAATCCGCGCCACGAATTATAAAATGAGACGCGGCTTGCGGGTGTGTCCTGCGGACACCTTGCACTACCGCAAGCCGTTTTAGGAGGGAGTACCTTTTTTATATAATTTAGACGCCGGGGATAGAAAAGCCCGGGGATTTGGTATATGCTGTTCCCTCACAGTTACCGGACCGACGGTCCGGCCTTTTGCGACACTAGCTCATCCGGATAGAGCAGCTGCCTTCTAAGCAGCAGGTGGGCCGTTCGAGTCGGCCGTGTCGCAGAACCGGGCGGCCTTTCGGGTCCCCACTCCCACTCCTCCGGCTTCATTGCCTCCGTCCCGCTGTGCTAAACTTGACCCACAATTTGGCCCGGTTCTTTGCCGTTAACGACGAAGAACCGGGCGGTTAAATGCTCTGTGGATCGTATGTAACATCTTGTACATATCTCTTCCCCACGATAAAGCTAAATTTGACCCATGTCGTGTGCCCGGCCCCGGTGGAACGTTGTGGGTCAAGTTTAGCCCGCTGCGGCGGGTTTATCCGCCCTCCCGGCGGTAGGCCATGGCCCTGAAGCCGGAGGCTTGGCCTGCCGCCCTGTGTTTCAGGTTCCCCAGCCGGGTAAAGCCGGGGGGCTTCCGCTTGTCAAAGCGGTCCGCCTCGGCGGCGGGGAGGGCGAGCAGGGCAAGGCCGCCGGGGATCAGCAGGTCTCCCAGGCTTTCCCAAAGGCTCTCCCGGCGGCTGGTTTGCGGGACGGCCTGGGGGAAGACGGCGGCACAGCCGCAGCGGCCCGGCGTCTTTTCCCGGTGTTCCGCCCCCAGGGCCGCGAAGATGCGGTCCCGGTCCAGTAACAGGTCGGCCCCCGGCAGGATACGGAGATCCGGCGCCGGGCCGCCGGCAAGGATGTTGTCCTGGGCCGCCTCCAGGGCCAGGATGTTCCTGCCGTGGAGGATGAGCCGCTCCGGGGCTGCCGCGCCGCCCTGTTCCAGAAACCGCAGGAACCAGAGGGGAAAGTGGCCTTGGCCTCCTTCGTGGATAAGGACCGGGGCCCCTTTGATTCGGTTCCCTTCAAACAGATTCCCGGCCCCCAGGCGGCGGAGCAGTTTGGCGGCGGCGGCGGCCCCCTCACCGGGCCGGTCGAATTCCGCCGCCCCGTGGACGGCGCCGATCTCATAGCCAATGCCTTCCATTTCGTAGCGGGCTTTGTGCCGGGGGTAGACGGGGCCCCCCGCCTGATTTCCGGGCGGGCCTTCTGCGGGGATCCCGGCGGTAGCTCCGTTACCGTAGACCAGGACCGTATGTTCCGGCCCCTGTTCCTCCCCCTGCAGCAACGCGCCGCAACGCTCAATCCGGGTACGGAAAAAATCTGCCAGGGTATTCACCACCACTACGATAACCCGGCCCCCCGGGGCCAAAAGAGTAGGGGAGCGGATGATAAAGTCTTCCAGAACCGGCTCCCCCGCCTTGGCCGGGACGTTGGAGAGGATTAGGTCCCAGCCGTTGCTAGGGTCCCAGCCGGGATCGCCTGAAAGCAGGGGTTCCGTATAGGCCGCCAGCGCCGGGGGGTAAAGGCCGTTGTCCGCGGCGTTCCCCTGGGTAAAGATCCGGGCCAGTTCGTCCCGGTCCTGGCAGCGGACCGCCGGGGCTTCCGCAGTACCACCGGGACTTCCGCCGGCCCCCAGGGCCCGGGCCGCGCAGATGCCGATAACCCCGATCCCGCAGCCGGCATCCAGAACCCGGCGGGGCGGGGGCCGGTCTTCGTCCAGAATCCGGGAAAAGACTTTAAGGAGGAGCCGGGTTCCCCGGTCTATATCGGCGGAACTAAAAAGGCCCTGGGACAGGGTAAAGCGCAGATCCCTGCCCCGGAAGCGGAACGTAACGGTTTTATTGCCGTAGGCCGCCAGGTAGGCGCGGTAATCCGTTCCCCCGGCCCCTTGTACACGATACGGGTCAAGTTTAGCCTCCGGCAGCGGGGGGCGTTGCGGGGGGAAACCCCCCGCAGAGGGGGGCGGCGGAACAAAAACCCGTGTGTTTCCGGGAGGTTCAGGGTTTTTGTGGAGCCAGGGGGGAGACTTCCCCCCTTTTGATGAACCCTTAGCCGTTGACCCGTTCCACGTATTCGTTGGTTTCGGTGTTGATAAGTATCTTTTCGCCCTGCTTGATAAAGAGGGGCACCCGGACGGTAAGGCCCGTTTCGGTGGTAACCGGCTTGGTGGCCCCGGAAGCGGTGTCTCCCTTGATGTAGTTTTCGCTTTCCGCCACGGTAAAGACCACTTTGTAGGGAATCTTGATGTCGATGACCCGGCCTTCCCAGATGGTCAGTTCGTAGGATTGGCCGTCCTGGATGTAAAGTTTCTTGTCTGCTATCTCGGCGATGGGGACTTCGTGCTGTTCGTAGGTTTCGCCGTCCATAAA
>JAIRXT010000032.1 GCA_031268125.1 Treponema sp.
CCCACCTGATCCCCCGGTTTTATGAGGCCGCTGCGGGGGCCGTCAAAATCGGCGGGGTAGATGTCCGGGATATGTCCGGCGAATACCTCATGTCCATCGTAAGTTTTGTGTTCCAGGACGTGTTTCTCTTCAAGCAGAGCATCATGGACAATCTGTTGATTGGAAACAAAAACGCCAGCCGGGAGGACGCCATTGCCGCGGCAAAGGCCGCCCAGTGCCACGATTTTATCCAGGCCCTGCCCCAGGGTTACGACACGGTGATTGGCACAAGGAACATCCACCTTTCCGGCGGGGAGCGGCAGCGGCTCGTCATTGCCCGGGCCATCCTCAAGGACGCGCCCATCATCGTGCTGGACGAGGCCACGGCCTTTGCGGACCCGGAAAACGAGCAGAAGATTCAAAAAGCCTTTGAGGTATTAATGAAAAACAAAACCGTAATCATCATTGCCCACCGGCTTTCCACGGTCCGGGGCGCGGACAAAATCGTGGTTATCGACAAGGGCCGCATGGTGGAACAAGGCGTTCACGATACCCTGGTGCAGGCCGGCGGCCGCTACAGCCGCATGTGGGCAGAGTTCACCGGGGCCATGAACTGGACCCTGGCCCGGGGCTAAATCCTGCCGGGGCCGGACAAATACTGTGTTTACCGTTCCCGGGGTTTAAAATCTTCGGGAACGGCGATTTTTATTCGCAGTGGGGTCTAATACCCAAGAACCTGCTTCGCGGGGGAGCTTCAGGGCGAGGAGGTTCATTCAAGGACAAAAAATCCGTTCTCAACTGAGAATTACCGCCGTTTTGTCAGCAATTCAAAATTCCAAATTCGAAAAGAGCCGTAAAAAATTTATTGGCTTTCCTGTCGGCTGGAAAAATCCGGGGCCCCCACCCCAGATTCTTTCCACCGCCACCCCCATCTGCTTGTTTCGGCGCTCTTTTCGCCATTATCCCCATCGTGAATTACCTTAAGCCAAGGGGTTTTTAAGGTAAAAAAATGGTCAAACGGCTGCCGGTACGGTTTCATACTGCTGCCGGTACCTTTGACCATTTTTAGGTTGAACGGTTATTTTTTTTGAATTTGGAATTGCTGAGGGCATCGCGGCAATTCGCATTTTAACCATTCCAAAACTCGGTTAGTTTTGGACAAGCTCTTGTAAAAGTAAAATTGCCGGAAAAACAGACCGGACGCTTCTCAAATACGGCGATACCTGATAGTTTGACCCTAATTCATTGTTCGGGGGTATTCATGAACGCGCTTATTATCGGGGGTACCGGAACTATTTCTACGGACGTGGTCAAATACGCCATTGTCCGGGGCTGGGACATTACGCTGCTGAACCGGGGGCAGCGGACCAGGGCCATTCCGCCGGGGGTCCGGCTTATTGAATGTGATGCCCGGGACGAGGGGGCCATGAAGAAGGCCCTGGAGGGGAAGTACTTTGACGTGGTGGCGAACTTTATCGGTTTTCTTCCGGAACAGATCGAACAGGATATCCGCATTTTTGACGGCGCATGCGCCCAGTACATCTTTGTTTCTACCTGCTGTGTTTACCAGAAGCCGGACGGCCACTACCTGACCACGGAATCTACCCCGCTGCGGAACCTTAATTCCCTCTACGGCCGGCGGAAAATTGCCTGCGAGGAGGTCCTGAACCACGCGTACCGGGAGAGGGATTTTCCCGTTACCATTGTGCGGCCCAACTGGACCTACTGCCTGGGGACCATTCCGTTTGTCTTTACCAGTTGGCGCAACCCCTGGACCCTGGTGGACCGGCTGGAGAAGGGGCTCCCCATTATTATCCCCGGGGACGGGGAGAACCGTTTTACCATTACCCACGCGGCGGATTTTGCGCCGGGCTTTGTGGGGCTGATGGGGAATTACCACGCGCTGGGCCACGCCGTCCACATTACCGGGGAGGAAGCCCTTACCTGGAATCAGTACCTGGCGCAGATTGAGTGGATCGTCGGCAGGAAGGCCGTGGTGGTCCACGCCGCCACCGACACCATTGTCAGGCTGCTGCCCCATCTGCACGACGACCTGGCGGGGGACAAGACGGTGAACTTCCTGTTTGATACCGCCAAGCTGCGCCGCTTTGTCCCGGACTTTGCCGCAAAAATATCGTATTACGAGGGGGTTAAGGCTTCCGTGGATTATCTGCGGGCCCGCCCGGAACTGCAGAACATTGACGCGGAGTACCTTGCCAACTACGACAAGGTACTGGCTGCCCTGCCGTAGCCGGGCGAATTCTTGTAAGATTTCTGGTTTGGGGTTATAGTCGGGCTGTGTTGTACCGTATTCGCCGTTCTTTTTTTTGGATTCCGGTCCTTGCCGCGGCTTTTGCCGGGGTGTTTTTGTCCTGCGAAAGGCCGCAGGAGCCCCCTCCCCGGACTGCGGTCCCGGCGGAGCCCGATCTGGGGGAGGCGATTATGGCCCTGGCGGCGGGGAAAACGGCAAATGCGGCGGCAGATGCCGGTATCCTTATCAATGCCCTGAACGGCGCGGGGCTTCCCCCGGAGCTTGCGGTCCGGCTGGAAGCGGCGGCGGCGGAAAGCCCGGCCTTTATCCTGGATTTGCTGAGCTGCCTGGAAGGGGACCCCTTCCTGCGGCGTCTGGTGGATAAAAGCCACCCCCTGCCGGAGGGCTACGAACCGGAAGACCTGGCGGAGCTAAGTCCCGGTTCCTACGAAGTGGGCCGCCGGGGGCTTATGCTGCGCCGGTCCGCAGCGGAGGCGCTGGAACGCATGGCCGCGGCCGCCCGTGCCGGCGGCGTAGTCCTGACGGCATCGTCCGCTTACCGTTCCTACGCGTATCAGGTTGAGGTGTACGGCCGCAATGTCCAGGAAATGGGCCGGGAGGCGGCGGATCGTGAGTCCTCCCGCCCCGGTTACAGCCAGCATCAGACGGGGCTTGCCGTGGATTTCGGTTCCATTGACGACAGCTTTGCCCGGACCGGGGCCGGCCGCTGGGTTTTGGAACATGCCGCCCGCTTTGGCTGGTCCCTCTCCTTCCCCGATGGTTACGAAGACGCCACCGGCTACCGCTGGGAAAGCTGGCATTACCGCTATGTGGGCGAAGACCTGGCCGCCTTTATCGACACCTGGTTTGACGGTATCCAGCAATACGCCCTGCAGTTTATCCACGCCTGGGAAGGACTGCGCCGGCCCTAGCAGCGAGACACGGTTCAAATTTTGGATTTTGTTTTGGGCGCGGCCCCAATTGGGGGGGTCCTGCCGGCCGGGAAAAAAGAGACACTCCCCAGAGGCTGTTCCAAAACTGGAGTTTTGGAACAGCCTCCCCATTGTAAATTTTCCGGAGCAAGGGTATGGACCATCGCCTTCCAATCAGACCGGCAGGGTTTTCGGCTCTACTCCCAGGTCCCTGGCGGCCTTTTCCGCCGCGCCGGTACCGGCAATTATCACCGTGGAACTCTTTTCCTGTCCGGCAAGCCGCTGCTGTACGGCGGTGATTTCCTCCCCCCGCAGATCGATAAGCCATTTTACGTTGCGCAGCCGCTGTTCATCGTTAAGCCCGTAGAGGAAGCGGATAAAATCGAAGGCGCCCCGTTCCGCAGGGCTCCGGGGGCGGACCTCCCGGGCGTAGGTGCCGATGATTGCCTTGTCCAGCGTATCTCCTTCCGGTTGAAGGCTGGCGCCGGACAGGGCGGACCTGAACGAACCGAGGGACCGCAGCGGATTGGGGTCCCGGTAGGTGGACATGGTAAAGATTCCCTCAATGCCGTCGGTGTCGGCAAAGGCCCCGTAGGCCCCGCCCTTCATGCGGATATCTTCCCACAGGGGGCCGGTGGAAAGCTGGTGGGTCAGGACCAGTTCCGCCGCGTGGGCGCGGGTATTTACCGGGGAGGCGGCAAGGGTCATGGCGGCAAAGCCGATCTGCAGGGAAGGGGAGGCGAAAATTTCCGTCCCGGAGGATGCGCCGGACTCCGGACGGAACGATGCGCTTTCCATACAGCGGAGATTCCGGGGGCGGGGGGGGCCCAGGCGGAACAAGGCGGCGGCGCTTTGCAGGGTATGGGTCATGGCCGCCTTGCTGCCGGTGAAACCGGCAATCAGCCCGCCCCCGGCCGCCAGGGTATCCCTGATACGGGTCAGCCGGGAGACAATCTCCGCGGTGTCCAGTTCCGCCATGTACCGGGCAAAGCTAATCTGCCCCAGGCCGTGCCATAGTTCGTTTACCGCAGCGGAACGAGAGGAAAGGCGGCCCGCCCGGACGGCGGCGTAGTGGTGCCCCCCGGGGGCCAGGCTGGATTCCGCCTCGTTCTTTGTTTCCAGCACCAGGTCCCGAATCCGCCGCTGGTCGGAAAAGTCCGCCTCGCCGATAAGCCGCAGCGCCAGGCCCAGGGCGTCGTCAATTTTTTCGTCCAGGCATTTAAGGCGGTAGACGATCCAGTCCCGGCCGCCGATGTCGAAGATGCCCGCCGGGGTGGCGGCGGCGCTTCCCGATCCAGGACAGGGGCTGCTGCTTTTCAGGGCGCCGTAGAAGCCCCCCACGGTGCGGGCCAAAAGGCCGGAGACCTCCCCGTAATCCATGCCCGGCAGTCCCACCGATGGCAGGGCCCCGCAGAAGAAGGGGAGCCACTGGTAATCCGCCGGGTCCAGAATATCCACAGGGATTGCCAGGTCGATATAGGTGATGCCGTTGGTAAAAAGATCGTGGGTCAGGACCGGGCTTCCCCCCGCTTCGTGCAGGGTATGGGGGGCGGTCTCAATCTCCGCCGTAAGATCCCCCCGGGAAAGATGGGGCAGGGAGGCAAGGATCGCGGGGTCCTCTTCCCGGCTCTGGTGGGCTTCCAGGGCGGCTTCCTTGTCACGGAGGGTCTGCCGGGCTTCGGCGGAGAGGGCGGCCTCCTTCTTGCCCAGTTCCTCTTCCAGCCGCCGTTCCTGCCGTTCCCTAAAATCCGCCTGGGGTTCCACGGTAACAAGGACGCGGTGGGGATTATTCAACAAAAAAGCCGTAATCAGGGATTCAAGATACCGCGGATTGGCGGCCGCCTGCCGTTTGAGTTCCCGGAAACCGGGCATAAAAAGCAGGGTGTCCCAGGGTTTGGCCCCGTGGAGCCAGCCCCGCAGGGAACGGCGCAGCCAGATCAGGGAGAAGGGCCCGCCGGAACGGCGGATTTCCAACTGGGAAAATTCCATGGCGAGCAGGGCCGCCTCAATTTCTTCCGGGGGAAAGCCTTCACGGGCAATCCGTTCCAGTTCCCCCAGGATCAGGGCCTCCACCTTGGGGGCGTTTTCCGGCGCTACCCCCCGGAGTCCCACGGCAAAGATGGTTTCCCGCAGTTCGTTGTCCATGCCGGAAAGGGGGCACAGGTCTTCCCCCAGGCCGGATTCCACCAGGGCCCGCGTAAGGGGAGACCCGTCGTGCCCCAGCAGGGCCTCCGTCAGGGCCGCCAGGGCTATGGTTTGGGGGTGATCGGTAACATCGGAACAAAGCCAGGAGATAAAAACCGTAGCCTTGCCGTCTCCGCCCATGGGGCAGGGGACCGTGATGCTCCGGGGCTTATCCCAGTGTTCCGCCAGGGGGATTGGCTCCGCCGGGCGGCCCTGGGGCAGACCCGCAAGGAATCGCTCATTGATAAAGTCGAATTGTTCTTCCGTGGGGATGTTTCCCGCAAGGAAGATGCGGCAGTTGGCGGGGGAATACCGCCGGGAATGGAAATTCCGCAGATCCTCCCAGCTTAGGGCGGGGATACATTCCGGGTCGCCGCCGGAATCGTAGGCGTATACGGCGCCGGGGAACAGGGATTTGACGGACCACAGGGCGGCGTAGGTATCCAGGGACGAGTAGGCCCCCTTCATCTCGTTGTAAACCACCCCGGTGATGGACAGTTTTTCCTTTTCCGCAGCTTCTCCTGCCAGGGTAAGCCGGTGCCCTTCCTGCATAAAGGTGTACTCCGAAAGCAGGGGATGGAACACCGAATCCCCATAAACGGCCATCAGGTTGAAATAGTCCTGCCGGTTTACCGAACTGGAGGGATACACGGTTTTGTCCGCAAAGGTCCAGGCGTTCAGGTAGGTTTGCAGGCTTCCCTGTTCCAGCAGGGGGAAGGCGTCTTTGCAGGGGTAATGCTCGGAGCCGCACAGTACCGAATGTTCCAGAATATGGGCAACACCGGTGGAATTTTCAACGGCGGTGGCAAAGCTAAAGGCAAAGAGGTTTTCGTGATCATCATTGAGTATGTGAAAAACCTGCGCGCCGCTTGTGTGCCGCGCCCAGATACCGGCGGCCTTTAGTTCAGCCAGTTCGATCACCTCGATAATCTCGAATCCGCTGTTTAAGCGCCGGCCCTTTTCCAGCGTTAAGCCGTTCATAGAAGTGTTCATAGACCTACATCCTTTGTTGTTTGTAAAACCTGCGGACCTGCGGACCACAGCCAGTTAAGAAAATTCCGGGCCGCATCGTCCGCATCCCGCCGCGATACCGGCCCCATAATCTCCCCTTCTTCGCGGATTGCGTATCTCCGCTCGCCGGATACATTGGAAAGCAGTTTTTCCGTAAATTCCTGCCCCTTGCCCTTCAAAAGCAGGGCAATGTCCCGGTTCGTCATGGTCCTGAGCTTATCCTGGAGGGTCCTGTCATCCACGGCAGCGGCGTCATCCAGGGTAAGCATCTTGTCCCTCAGGTCCCGGCCCAGGGAACTGTCCTGTCCGGCCAGGTCTTTGAGTATCCTGTCTCCAAACGAATAATCCCCCTGCCGCAGAATATCTGCCAGGGCCTTTATGCCGTTTATTTCCAGTGTACCGGCCTGCCCAAAAACCTGGGCCTTTTCCCGGAGGATCTGCGCAGTCTGTTTTAGCACCTCCGGGGATATTTCCCCCTGGCGGGCAATGCGGCGCAGTAATTCCGCGCGGTCTTTTACCGGGATACCGGCCAGAACGGCGGCGCACAGCCGGGGGGAAAGCCGGGAGAGAATCATTGCCGATGCCGCCGGGGATTCATGTTTCAGCAGAATACCTATTTGTTCGGCATTAAGGTCTTCCATGAATTTGAAAGGGCTTTCATTTTGGGGGACCCGGTTTAACAGTTCTTCTCCCCGCTCCGGGCCAAAGGCGGCGTAGAGAATCCTGCGGGCTGTATCCGGGCCGCCGGAAAAACTTCCTGCAAAGCGGCAGGATGCGGAGAGCAGGGTTCTGAATTCGGCCAGAATTTCTTCCCCTTCTTCCGCCGTAATACCACGGATACCGGCAATTTCCCGGGAAACGGCCTCTATCTGCTCCGGTTCCAGGTGGGGGAGAATCCGGGCGGCTTCCTCCGCGCCGGTAAGAATTAAAAATTTAGCCACCCGGCGGTATTTGGATTCTTTCTGTTCCGGCTCCTCCGCCTGCGGCGTCTTGATAAACCACGGGCCGGAACCGGGGGATTCCGGGGGAGGCGCCGCATGTCCGGAATCATTTCCATCGGGGGCCGGAGCAGAACGATGCATTTTTCAATCGTACATGATGAAGCTTTCCTTGAAAAGCGGGAGCAGAAGGGTTACAATTTATTCACAGGACTAAACGTGATCTCATCAACGCGTAATACCGTCCCGGTGTGGGAAGGAGACCAACAGTACCTTAAGCGTCCCCGAATTCACCGCCTGCTGGAAAAGGCGGTAGGCAGCCCGGTTGTTACCGTAACTGCCGGGGCGGGATACGGGAAAACCCACGCGGTTTATTCGTTTTTGCAGGCCAATAATTTTGTTACCGCGTGGATGCAGCTTTCCGAACGGGACAATATTCAAGAACGATTCTGGGAGAATTTTACTGCCGCTGTTAGTTTTATTAACAAAAAGACGGCGCAGCGGCTGGGGGAACACGGATTCCCCGGTACCGGACGCCGTTTTGACAGTTATTTGAGCATACCCCGCGAGGATGTTGACCCCCAGGTCCGCTATGTTTTTGTTTATGACGATTTTCATTTGATTCAAAACCGTGAAGTAATCCGTTTTTTGGAACATTCCGTAACCACTCCCTTTTCCAATATTGTTTCCATCATTATTTCCCGGACCACCCCCGGCATCGACATTGCTGCAATGGATGCCCGGCAGATACACACCGGCATAACCGAAGAGGATCTGCGTTTTACCGTGGATGAAACCGCGGAATATTTTCGTATTCAGGGGATTGAGGTAAGCCGCCAGACTATTGCCCTGATATGCCGGGATACCGAAGGCTGGGCCTTTGCCACGCATCTTTCTGCCCTGTTTCTTAAACGCCTGTCCGTACCGGTCATCATGAAGGAAGGCCACGCTCTGCCGGGAATGCGCTCCAATATTTTCCGTCTGCTGGAAACGGAGGTTTTGGCCGGTCTTTCACCGGAACTGCAGAAATTTCTTGTCAAACTTACCCTTATTGATTTTCTGCCGCGGAAACTGCTGGAAGCCCTGAATCCCAAAAAAGACATTCTGGAAGAAATGGAGAAAATCGGTTCGTTTATCCGCCGTGATCCCTATTCCGACAGCTACAGTATCCACCATCTTTTTCTTGAATGTCTTACCCGCAAACAGGCCGGGCTTGAAGAACAGGAAAAGCAGGAAGTCTACCGCACGGCGGCCCGGTGGTGCATCAACAACGAGCGCAGAACAGACGCCCTTGACTATTATGAAAAAGCCGGGGATTACGACAGTATCATTGATATTATCGACAGGTTTCCCCTGATCTTCCCCAATCATACCGCCGTTCACCTTAAAGAGATGCTTGACCGGGCGCCGGAATCCCTGTACCGGAAGAATCCCATGCTGGAAACGCTTCGCGTCAAAGTATGTATGAGCCTGGGACTTTTTGATGAGTGCAGGGGGCGGCTGCAGCGGCATATATCGTATCTTGAAGAATCCCAGTCATCGGCAGAGCCGGCGGCGGAGCCGGCGGTTCTGCCGGGGCCGGAAGAAACCTACCGGGCCCTGCGGGACTGTTACCTGTACCTGGGCTTTGTGGGTCTTATTACCAGTACGGACACCAGGGATTACCGTTATGACAGGTTTTTTGAAAAAGCGGCCTGTTACAGCCCCCTGTGTTCCCATACTTCCCGGCCGCCGGCATCGGTAATAATGCTGGGCTCATATATATGCCGGGTACAGGACCCGGAGGAGGAAAAAATTGTCCCCTACCTTGAGGCCCTGGAAAGGAGCGTTCCCTTCGGGGTCCGGGCCTTTGGGGGCTGCATGTACGGCATGGACGATCTTGCCCGGGGGGAATACGCCTACTTCCGGGGCGATCTGGCAAAGGCGGAAAACCTTATCCGCCGGGCGCTGGAGAAGGCCCGGGAACAGAATCAATACGAAATAGAAAACCGTTCCCTTTTTTATCTTCTGCGGATTGGCATTTACCGGGGGAACCAGCAGGAAATAAAGGACGTCCTGGTTTTTCTTGAAGCCCAGAAAAAACAGGAATTCTACCGCAACCGTTTTATCCATTACGATATAATTACGGGGTGGTTTTACACCCAGATTGGGGAACGGGAAAAACTTGCCCCCTGGCTGAAAAATGATTTTGAAGACGGCGAGATTAACGACCGGGGCAGGGGTCTGGAAATTCTGGTAAAGGCAAAATACCATCTGGGCGAAAAAAAATATCCCGCCGCCCTGGCTTCCCTGGCGGATCGCAGGGATATTGAAGGGGCCCTGCTGTTTGGAAAACTGGAAACCCTGGCCCTGGAAGCGGTGTGCCGCTATAACGCCAGGGATTTTGAAGGAACCGCGGCCGTGCTGCACTCCGCCTGCCGGCTTGCCGTGTCCAGCGGTATTACGGTTCCCTTTGCCGAACTTGGCCGCTATACCCGGTCCCTTATGGACTGGGCCCTTAAAGCGGCTATTCCCGGCATAGAAACGGAATGGATCGCAGAGCAAAAACGGGAGGCAGCGGCCTACGCAAAAAAACTATTTTCCCTGGCCGGGGCGTTAAAAGAACGGGAGAATTCCCGTGAAAAACGCCGCACGGGCCAGGCCTCGTCCCCTCCCGCATCAATGCCGGGCCTTTCCCGCCGGGAGCAGGAGGTTCTTTCATGTCTTTCGCAGGGTCTTACCCGGACGGAGATTGCCGGAATGTTGTCCCTTTCAATCAATACCGTTAAAAGTGTGATCCGCAGCGTTTATAACAAGCTGGGGGCGGTAAACCGGTCGCATGCAATACAGGCCGCCGCCGAAGCAGGAATTTTAAAAAAGGACGGATAATGGCCGGAAAAGTCATATACCGGGAACCGCGTCCCGTTTCATCACTGCCCCATTACTTTGACCGGCCCCGGCTGAATAAAATCCTGGCCCAGGCTTTGCAGCATCCGGTAATAACGGTGGTAGGCGGACAGGGTTACGGCAAAACATCGGCGGTGTATTCGTTTCTGGAAAACTGCCCCGTTGTTCCTGTGTGGGTTCAACTTTCGCCGCGGGACAACATAACCCTTCACTTTTGGGAAAATTTATGCTCCTGTATTGCCCTGCGGAACCGCGAACTGGAAAAGGCCCTCCTGGGCCTGGGATTTCCCGAAACAGACCGGCAGTTTGACCGTTTTTATGTTCTGGTTGAACAGGCGATAAAGTCCGCCGCAAAATCTTCCGCGCCCCTGCCCGGCGGAACTCTTCAGTATGCGATAGTCTACGATGATTTCCATTTAATTCAGGATTCCGCCATGCTGCGGCTTTTTGATCGTATCCTGGCCTTTCCCCTTTTGAATATTTCTGTAATCATTATTGCCCGCACAGAACCGGAGGTTAAAATTCTGCCCCTTCTTTCCAAGGGGTTTCTTGCCAGAATTACTGCGGATGATCTTCGTTTTACCGCCGGTGAAATGACAGCGTTTTTTTCCACGCAGCATCTAACGGTTTCCCAAGACGATGCGGACCGGCTCTGGCAGGATACCGAAGGCTGGCCCCAGGTGTTGAGTCTTATAGCCCAGACTGCGGTAAAGCAAAACAAGCACGAGATCCTCTATACTCCCGAACTGGTAAAAGTCCCCTTGTTTAACATGATCGAAAGTTCTTTTTTTTCTTCCCTGGATAAAAATACCCGGTTGTTCCTTATCAAACTTTCCCTGGGTGAACACTGGCCCCTGGAACTGCTGGATAAAATGGACAAGTCCGGGGAAAAACGGCTGGAACTGGAAAAAATTACCCCCTTTATCCGTTACGATTCGTACCTTAACGGTTATCGCATCCACAACCTGCTTGCCGAATTCCTTAAAGAAAAACAGCAGGAGCTTTCCGCCGAAGAACGGCGCGATGTTTACCGTAAATACGCCGAATGGTGCCTTGATAACAATTTACGGATGGACGCCGCCGTATACTACGAAAAGGCCGGAGATTACCGGGGCCTGCTTAATTTGAGTTTTACCCTTCCCCTTACCATGTCCGGTGAAACGGCTTCTTTTTTCCTGTCCCTTGTTGAGCGGATGCTTTTGGAGGATGAGGGGGATATTACGGATGACGGCGAATCCGGCGAAGGGATGAAATATAAAGAGATACCCCTGTATCTGCGTTTTGTCATACGTTCCAAGCTGCTTTTTGCCATGAGCCGTTTTGACGAATCCGCCGCCGTTTGCCGGCAGGCAATCGCCCAATTTGGGGGGCAAACCCCCGAATTCCTCCCTGAACAGGCCGGACAGCATCCCTATTCCATCAATATTCAAATTCTTGCCCCGGTGTATTTCTGCCTGGGCTATATTGGAATTTTTACCTGCCGTTATACGGGCGACTATTCTTTTGCCCCGTATTTTGAAAAAGCCTATCAATATTTTACGGCCAGGAACGTTATTGTCAGTAAAAATTTTAACCAGGGCAGCGTGTCTTCTTATATTTGCCAGGTTGGTTTTCCCCCGGAGCGGCACGGATTTGAAACGTATTTTCAGGCATATTCCCCGGCGGCGCCCTTGATAGCAAAAATGGGCAGGGGGCACCGCACCGGCTTTGTTTCCCTTGGCCATTGTGAGCATTGCTATTACGCAGGAGATCTGCGGGCTGCGGAAAGTTTTGCCCGGCGGGCAGTAATACAGGCCAGGGGAAGCCGCCAGTACGAAATCGAAAACCGGGGGCTTTTTTTCCTGCTCAGGATTGCCGTTCACGGCGGAAATTTCACCGAAATAGAAGAATTGTTCGTGCAGTTCAAGGCCCAGCTTGAAATTGAAGATTACCAGAACCGGTATGTCCTTTACGATATTGAGTGCGGCTGGTTCTATGCCCAAACCGGCCGGCCTTCTTTAATTGCCTCCTGGCTGCACAGCGATTCTGAATTTGGTGAAATAAGTGATATTCTCCAGCCCCTGGCAGCCCTGGCAAAGGCCAGGTGTTTCTATGCGGAAAAACGCTACGATGCGGCTATTGCCATGCTGACGGAAGGAAAAGGCGGCAACGGGCTTGACACGTTTCTCCTGGGGAAGCTGGAAAAAACCATCCTGGAGGCGGCCTGCTACCTGCGTCTGGAAAACCGCCAGTCTGCCCTGAAAAAACTGGAAGAATCCTGGAAAATAAGCAAAGACTACGGCCTTGATACTCCGTTTATAGAACTGGGGGAGGATATGCGGCTTCTTGCCTCCCTTGTTTTGACCGGGAATTCCGAACCGGGGGATACTTTGTGCAAAGATATACCGGCCGAATGGCTTGAATCGCTCAGAAACCGTGCCGCCGCCTATGGCAAGATGATCGCCGCCGCGGCGGCCCACGGGCCGGATCTTGTAGAATCTCAAAAAAATGTCAAAACCGTTCTGCGGCGGCGGGAAGAAGCGATACTGTCTGCCCTTTCACAGGGCTTTACCAGGAAAGAAATAGCGGATCAGGAGCATCTTTCGCTGAACGCCGTAAAAGATATTATCAAAAATATTTACCAAAAACTCGGGGCGGTGAACCGGGCGGATGCCGTCAGAATTGCTCTGGCATCAGGAATTCTAAAAAAAATCAGCCGTTAGGGTGTATTCCGTTCTAAACAACCCCATAAAATGTTAAATTGAAGAGTTTTACTCTTTTATGTCGCAAGGGGGCGAAATATGTTAAAATTACAACCGGGAAACACTGGCAAAAACCGGGATACCGGGCCGCTGCTTTCCAAGGCCGGTACCATTCTTACAACCTACGAAAAAGCTGCTGATTGCGTAGTATCGGTAATCGATCCCGGCAGCAAGACCCTGATCCTCAATAAAGATATGACCGCCGGTTCTCTCTGCAGTTATTGCTGCAAGAATCCGCCGGATTCTGAAAATGACGATCTTCCCGGGGACTTTCCCTGTGAGAACGTACATCAAAACGCTATCGAGGAATCCCGTAAACTTGGGAGTTCGTATATTTATATGTGCCCATTAGGGCTGGTGTTTTGGGTTAGTCCCCTCTACTCCGGAGGACATTATGCCGGTGCCTTGATGGCGGGAAATGTGCTGGGGATTAGCCGGGAAGAAGCTTTGAGCCGGGTACAGTCCTGCTGTTCCGGCACGGTAACGGCAGACCAGATCAAGGCCGATCTTGAGAAAATTCCCCAGCGGAGTTACGAGGAAATAAAAGCCCTGGCCCAAATGATGCTGATCTGTGCACAGCAGGTTTCCGCCGGCATTGGTACGATTGATGTCCGCGGCAGCCGCTATTTTGAGCCGGACACCGTGGATGCCGCCGTATCCGGGGAAAACGGGAAGCTGCGGGATTCTGAATTTTCCGCCGCCGAATCAGAGGCGGTAAAAGCGCCGGAACCGGCGGAACGGCCGCTGGCTTCAAGGTTACAGGAAACCGCCCAGCCCAGTTCCGATGAACGTCTCTTGATTGCCTCCCTGCGCCGCGGGGACGGCGCCGCCGCCCGGAGGATACTGGAAGATATTTTTGACGGCCTAAAGTCAATGCGTCCCGGAGATCTGCATTTTTTACGCTGCCGGGCCATAGAACTGGTCGTACTCCTTTCCCGGTCCTGTACCGCGGAAAAGAAAAATGATCATCTTTTGGAGGAAAACAACCTCTATTTGAAAAAAATTAACGATTCTGTAACGGTAGACGAGCTTCAGGTCAACCTGTGCCGCATTGTTGAACGGATGGCGGGCCGGATATTTTCTTTCCACGGGCTGCGCCATGCTTCCGCCCTGCGGAGGGCAGAACGGTTTATCTGGAAAAACTATACCCGTAAGGTAAGCCTTGAAGAAATCGCCAGCGCGTCGGGACTTTCCGCCCCGTATTTTAGCACCATCTTCCGGGAAGAAATGGGAGAACACCTTTCCTCCCATCTTAACCGGCTGCGGGTGGAAAAGGCCTGCGCCATGCTTCTGGAAACCAAAACCACTCTTAACGAAATTTCGGAATCCTGCGGTTTTGAAGACCAGAGCTGGTTTTCAAAAATCTTCAAAAGCTACACCGGTTACAGTCCCGGAAAATACCGGGAACAGGGGGGAATAAATGGATATTCCCTGGATAATTATCACGCTGGTTAGCAGACCAGGAGATAGAGTATGTTTAAAAACGAAGGGACCGAATCGCTTTTGATAAAGGCCTGCAGCATGTTGGATAACTATGCCAAGGCAACCGGGGCTATGGTCTGTGTTCATGATCATAATTGTAAAGTGGTTCCCGAGATATTCGAGGAAGCTTTTTCTGAACGTAATATGTGCCTGCACTGTATCCGCCATGCCGGAAATCCGGCGCCGGAACCGCTTACAGAGGCTCCTCCAAATCCCTGTAACGGTTTGCATTTTACCGCCATAAGGGAATCCTACCGTTACGGGGGCAGTTATACCTACCGCTGCCCCCTGGGGTTTATGTTCTGGACCAGCCCCATCTATGTTCAAAGCCGTTTTGTAGGAGCCCTGCTGGGTTCCGGTTTTCGCGACGGCAGTTCCAGGATAAGTTACGCCGGCGGGGAACCGGTAACGGAGCCTGAGTTTCTTGAAAAGCTGGAAAAATTTCCCTGCGCAAAACCGGAGAAAATCAGGGCCCTGGCGGAGCTGATGCTTATCTGTGCAGAATCACTTTCATCCGGGAATGAGTATTACTACGAAACCATCAAGCGCAGGGCCCAGCAGCAGAGCCGTCTTATGGCCAGCATCAGGGAACTGGAGCTGAAATACCCGCAGGGGTCAGATTTTCCCGGCTACCCTATGGACAAGGAACGGCAGCTTCTTACGGCCCTGCGCCGGGGAGATCCCGAATCGGGAAAAGCTATTCTGAACGATATTCTGGCGGCCCTGCTTTTTTCCAATCCGGGTGAATACAAGTACATCCAGTTCCGGGCCATAGAAATTGTGGTACTTCTTTCCCGTGCAGGGACGGGGGGTGTTGCTTCCGGTCTTGATCAGGACCAGTTGGAGGCAAACAACGACAATATCAAGCGCATCGAAGACGCAAAGTCCATCGAGGAATTGACGGATGTGCTGAATGTGATGGTAGAACAAATGGCGGAGCAGATATTCTCTTTCCAGGGAGTGCGCCATGCGGCGGCCCTGCGCAAGGTTGAACGGTATCTGCAGGAAAACTACCACCGGAAAGTAAGTCTGAAAGAAGTGGCCGATATGTCCGGCCTTTCAGCGCCCTACTTCAGCACCATTTTCAAAGAGGAAATGGGTGAAAATTTTTCCAGTTACCTTAACCAACTGCGGGTAGAGGCGGCGAGCCGCTTGCTGAGGGAAACCAATCAGTCCCTGAGCGAGATAGCCGGAGCCTGCGGTTTTGAGGATCAAAGCTGGTTTTCAAAAATTTTCAAAAATTACACAGGTTTAAGTCCCGGTAAATACCGGGGCCAAAACGGCAGCGTCAAGGAAATTTCGGACCGGAATTTTTCAGTCAATTTCCGCAACAATGTCAAAATGTAAAACCTGAGCATGTTCCAAAACTTTTAGTTTTGGAACAGCTGCACGCTACCGTTCCGGCATGTTTGAACCGCCTTAAATTTTTAAGGGTTTGGCAAATTTGATGGGGGGAGTATCCTGGGCATTACGGGAAAAAACGCAGGCCCGCCGGGCCGCGTCTTCCGGCAGGGTGGCAAAGGCGCAGTAGTCTTTCATTTCGATGGCGTCCACCAGGTGGCCCGGTATACCCCCGGCCCGCATAAGCAGTGCCGCCACATCCCGGGCGGAAGCGCCGTGCTGCCGTCCCAGGCCGACATAGACCCGGGCGGCATCGGATAACGTTTCCTCCCCGGAAGAAAATTTCTTCCGGCCCGGCACGCGCCCTTCCCGGCCCGCCGGCCCCCGGTCCTTGCCCGGCGTCCGCCCTTCATGATAAGCGCCGGGTCCCCGGCGACCGCGGCCCGCGCCGCCAAAGCCGCCGTCATGGAAAGCCCCGAAGCCCCCCCGGACCGGCCGCTGGGGCGGAGCCTCCGCGATTTCGGTTACCGGCCCGTAGCGGGAGGGGTCCAGCAGTTCGCCGTAATGCACCGTAATCAGGGCTTCTACGGCCTTTTCCGCCCCCAGCCGTTCGATAAGATGCCGGCATACCTTGGTCAGGAAGGGGGAAGCGGTCTCCTGGGCGCCCGGTCCGTTTTCGCCGGCAGTTTCCGCCGGAATTATTTCCGCCGGAAGCAATTCCGCCGGAAGCGCAGGGACGGCGGCTGTTTCGACGCCTTCCGCCGCTGTGCCTTCCTCCGGGGCCGCAACACCTGCCGCAGCATCGAGACTCTGAAAAACCTCCGTACCGGCGGCATATGCCGCGGCATCCGCAGCGGGTTCCGGGGGAAGCTCCGGCAGCCCCGCCAGCACATCGGACACAATCCGCGCCCGCACGGCCTTCATCACCGATTTTACCGAAGGTACTTTCATCCAGAGGATACCGCCCCCCAGAACCCGCTCCATGCTCCGGGACAACTGGCTTATCCGGCCCCGCTCGGAGGGCAGGGCAAGGGTTACGGCCTTACCCCTCCGCCCCGCCCGGCCCGTGCGGCCGATCCGGTGTACGTAGGTTTCCCGGTCATGGGGCATGTCCCAGTTCACTACATGGGTCAGCCGTTCAATATCCAGCCCCCGGGCGGCCACATCGGTGGCCACCATAATGGTGGTCTGTTTGGAACGGAAACGCCGCAGAGTCCGCTCCCGGGCCTCCTGCGAAAGGTCCCCGTGGATTGCCTCCGCGTGGTAGTCGTTTTCTACCAGCCGCCGGGCAAGCTCGTCGGTTTCGACCTTGGTGGCGCAAAAGATAAGGCCGTAAAAATTTTCAGTCCCGTCGATAATACGGCGCAGCGCCTCCAGCCGGTCTTCCCGTTTCAGAATCATGTAGAACTGGTCAATCAACAGGGCGGACCCCCCGGTTTCCTCGTCCGCCGCGGCGTCCGCCAGAATATCCGCATCCCCAATGTGCTTTTTTACTACCCGCAGGATAGCGTCCGGCATGGTGGCGGAAAACAGAGCCACCCGGTAGGGAAGGGTCTTGGCCGCCCCAGGCGCCGCGGCCCCGTCAGCCTCCCCGTTTTCCGTTACCGGCGGTTCTGCGGATACGGCCCGGCCGCTTTTAAGGGCCCCCATGATAATCTCCACATCTTCGAAGAATCCCATGTCCAGCATCTCGTCCGCCTCGTCCAGGATGAACCAGTCTACCCCGGAAAGGTCCAAAATCTTGCGGTCCAGCAGGTCCATCACCCGGCCCGGAGTACCCACCACGATCTCGGTCCCCCGTTTCAGGTCAAAAATCTGGGTCCGTATCGAAGCCCCGCCGTAAACCGCCGTGATTCGGGGAAAACTCCGGGGAACCGTCCCGCCCGCCGGAGCCGCGGGGCGCTCCCCGCCTGTCCTGCCGGGAATAAGGCTGTCGATTTCCCTGGATACTTGCAGGGCCAATTCCCTTGTGGGCGTCAAGATCAGCGCCTGGGGGTTGTGCCTTTGCACGGTGATCCGCTCCACCAAAGGAATTCCGAATGCGGCGGTCTTCCCCGTGCCGGTCCGGGCCTTCACAATAAGATGCCCGCTTTCTGCCATCAGCCGGGGCAGGGCGATAGACTGTATTGAAGTGGGGCTTTCGAAGCCCTTATGGGCAAGGGCGCCAAGAATCGCCCCGGAAAGGCCGAATGAAGAAAAAGGTAAATTTTCGTCTATTAACATACGTGAAGCATATCATAGAACATCCCCCTGTGGAATGATTAAACTAAGAAATGCCCTGGCCGGCGGCAGGTTTAGTCTTGACAAAATTTCCGCATCACTATATGACGATAAAATGGATCGCCCGGCGGAAACAGCGGAGCATAAAAAAGAAAAACTAATAGAAGAACTATCGCGGCAGTATTCCCTGGATACAATTTCCCTGGACGAGTATGAACGCCTGGTAGACTATGCCCATAAAATCGAAACAGAAAAAGAACTGACATTTTTTGAAAAAATAGTACATGAAAACAGCCGGAAAGCCGCCGGCCGCCGCCGGAACGAGTACACCATACTTTCATCAAGAAAAACAACCGGTTTACGCCTTGAAGAAGTTAAAAAAATCATAAGCATATTGGGGGATAACCACATCATTATCAGCGGGGACGACCTTACCAAAGCCGAAACGGTCATACATGTTTTTGCGGTACTGGGAGAAATAGTAATACACGTACCCGCCGGCATCAGCGTGGTAAACCGGGTAATGCCCGTGGTGGGCGGGGTGTTCGGCGGCGGCGAATCCGGAAACTCCGGCGGGGGCAAAAAACTGATAATCGAAGGGGAAGTCATACTGGGAAACATAACCGTAAAAACGGTGAAAAAAGGACCGGCTTCACAATCGTAGTTTTGGAAAAGCCTTAAAGGGCAGGGTTGGCAGGAATGGATTTAACGGGAGTAATAACCGGAAGCATTGCGGTATTATCGCTTTTTGTAGGATTACCGGCCATTGTGCTTCATTTTATATATAAAACCAGAAAAAACAAAACAGAAATGATAAAACAGCAAAAAGAACTCATGGCGCTGGAGATAGAAAAAGGGAACACGCAATTGCGCCTGCTGGAAGAAGAAAACAAAAAATACGACAGAATTCTTGACGAAAAATAGCCCGCCTGGCAGTTTGTTGCGCTTCGCGCATAAAACAGTAAAAATATTCACCTTTGTGAATATTTTTATCTTACAAACTGCCAAAGCAGCCCATTTGTCGAATATTTTTTGCATAAATATGCAAAAAATATACAAGTGCAACAGGCTGCTATGATCCGTAAATTTCCAGGTACGCGTTAAGGGCCCGGCGGGTGGATTCAAAGGCAAGGTCTTCCATTCTGATGTCCCGGCCTTCCACGAACCGGAATCCCCCAATTTCTCCCGCCTCCAGGCGCAGATCCCGCTCCGTTAGTCCGGGAGCGTCCAGGGCAAAAAACATATCGCAGGTGTTGTAGGTAATGTTTTTGTAGGGGTAAACGTTGGGGAAAGAGGCGAAAAGCGTAAAATTCGTTCCCTGTTCCGGCGGGACCCAGCCGATTTCTTCCCGCAGTTCCCGGCGCAGGCCCTCCAAAGCCCCCTCTCCGGGGTCTACAAAGCCGCCGGGCAGGTCCAGTTTACCCTTGGCGGGTTCTTCCCCCCGGATCAGCAGCAGGATGCCCTGCCCGGTCCGGATCACGCAGCCGGTGGCCGCGGCGGTGTTGTGGTAATAAACAAAACCACAGGCCGGGCAGAAAAACCTGTGGGAGCCGTCAAATTGAATCTCCGGGGAGGCGCAGGAAGGACAGTAATTCCACATACTCCACAGTACCACGTCTCCCCCAACGCTGCCATGCCCCGGCTTGACAACCGGGCCTTCCGGGGGAGACGATAGCCTATGGTTTCACAATGTACTTTGCAGGTACGTACCTACGAGTGCGACAGTTACGGGCATGTGAACAATGCCAATTACCTGAATTACCTGGAATACGGCCGTTATGAACTGTTAAAGGATATCGGTTTCGATTATCCCGCTGCAATTAAAGCCGGTTACGGGGTCTATGTGGCCCGCGTCGAAATTGACTACAAACGGGCCGCCCTGCCGGATGACAAACTCCTCATCAAATCCCGGCCCGTAAAAAAGGGCGCGGTAAGCGGAGTCATCGCCCAGGAAATTTGGCGGGGGGAAGAACTCCTGGTGCAGGCAAAGGTTACCTGGGCTTTTGTGGATGCCCGGGGCCTGCCCGTCAGAATTCCCCCGGAATTTGATCTGCCGGGACTGCGGCCGGACACCCTCTGATACTACCTTGAAGTGGCAAGTTCCTGTTCGCTGTGGAAGCGGTCTATTGCCAGTTCGATAAGCCGGGTAATCAGTTCCGTGTAGGAAATACCGCCGGCTTCCCACAGCTTTGGGTACATGCTGATCCGGGTAAAACCCGGCATGGTGTTTATTTCATTTACCAGAAGATCCGCACTGCCGTCCCCCGGCATCCCGGCCTCTTTTTCCCTTTTCCGCAGGAAAAAATCGACCCGGGAAAGGCCCTCGCAGCAGAGGGTCTTAAAGGTTTTAACCGCCAGTTCCCGGACCCGCTCCGCCAGGGCCCCGTCCAGTTCCGCAGGGATAATCAGGGCGGCCCCGTGTTCGTCCAGGTACTTCGCATCGTAGGAGTAGAATTCGCGGCGGGGAATTACCTCGCCGGGGGCCGACGCGATAACATCCTCGTTACCCAGGACCGCGCATTCCAGCTCCCGGCCCCGGATACATTCCTCGATAATAACTTTACTGTCGTAGCGGAAAGCTTCTGTAAGGGCGGGAAGGTACTCCCCCTGATCGTGGACCTTGGCAATGCCTACGGAAGACCCCATGTTGGCGGGCTTTACGAACAGCGGCGAACCCAGGGCCTCCGTAACTTCACCGTAAGGGGGAAGCTGCCCGTGGGATCGGAGGACCAGGAATTTGCATACCGGGATACCGGCATCCCGCAGGAGCCGCTTCATCACGTCCTTGTCCATGCCCAGCGCGGACCCCAGTACCCCGGATCCCACAAAGGGAATATCCGCCAGCTTCAGAAGCCCCTGGATCGTGCCGTCTTCCCCAAAAGGTCCGTGGAGAATGGGAAACACCACATCCAGCGGGGGGATAGCCCCCGCCTCCCCGGCCCTCACCGGAGCCAGCCCCCTGCCGGGGACCAGCGTTACCGGCCGGCCCCCCTCGTTCAACCGGATTTCCCGGAGATTGCCGCCCCCCAAAAGAAAGCGGGAATCCTCCCCCAGGAACCAGCGGCCCGATTTATCAATGCCGATAAGAACAGGGTTAAACTTTTCCCGGTCTATCGCCTCGCAAACATTCCGCGCCGATTCCAGGGACACTTCGTGCTCCGCGGACCGGCCGCCAAAAAGAATACCCACGTTGATTTTTTGCATTACTCCGCCTTCCTCCGCAGTATAACACAACCGGGCGCCGTGGACAGCCGTAAAACGGCAGCGCGGCAGGACGTACCGGCTGAATTTGCTACGCAGCAATTCCGAATTCAAAATTCCAAATCCGAAAAGAGCCGTAAAAAATTCATTGGGGGTCCTGTCGGCTGGAAAAATCCGGGGCCCCCACCCCAGATTCTTTCCACCGCCACCCCCATCTGCTTGTTTCGGCGCTCTTTT
>JAIRXT010000092.1 GCA_031268125.1 Treponema sp.
AATACGCCCCTTCTTGAATTAAGCGGATACGCCGAAGGGCTCGGCCTGCGGGGCAGGCTGGTGGCGAAGCTGGAGTACTTTAACCCCCTGGGCAGCGTAAAAGACCGGATTGCCCTGGCCATGATCGAGGCTGCGGAAAGCGCGGGGCTGTTGAAAGCGGAGAGCGTTATTATCGAACCGACCAGCGGCAACACGGGGATAGGGCTGGCCTTTGTGGCGGCGGCGAAGGGCTACCGGATTATCCTGGTGATGCCGGACACGATGAGCGTGGAGCGGCGGAATCTGCTAAAGGCCCTAAACGCCGAACTGATCCTGACGCCGGGGAAGGACGGCATGAAGGGGGCGGTCAGGAAGGCGGAGGAACTAAAGGCCCAGATTCCCCACGCGTATATTCCCCAGCAATTCAACAACCCCGCCAACCCGGAAGTTCACCGGCGGACCACGGGGGAGGAGATATGGCGGGACACGGACGGCGAGGTGGCGGCCTTTGTGGCCGGCATTGGTACCGGCGGTACGATTACCGGGGTGGGGGAACTGCTTAAAGAGCGGAACCCTGCGGTAAAAATTATCGCCGTGGAACCCTACGATTCGGCGGTCCTTTCCGGTTCCGCCCCGGGGCCCCACAAGATTCAGGGCATCGGCGCGGGCTTTGTCCCCCAGGTTCTGAATACCTCCGTGTATGACGAAATCTACAAGGTCCGCAGCGATGACGCTTTCCAGGCTGCCCAGCGTCTTGCCGCCCGGGAGGGGCTTTTGGTGGGAATTTCCTCCGGGGCTGCGGCCTTTGCTGCCGCCCAGATCGCCCGGCGGCCGGAATTCGAAGGCAGGATCGTCGTAGCCCTGCTGCCGGACACGGGGGAGCGCTACCTTTCCACGCCGTTGTTCGATTCCCTGGAACGGCCGCGGTTTTAAGATTCCGCGTAACCTGCAAAAGAGAGGTAAGGTTATGTTAGACGCCGTAGAATCAGTGCGCGCTGCGAAGCCGGACGCCGTGAGAATTGATGAACGTTACACCCACATCAGCGGCAGGCACCCCTGCTTTTCCGGGGAGGCCAACGTGAACCGCGGCCGGGTCCACCTGCCCGTAAGCCCCGCCTGTAATATCCAGTGCCGCTTCTGCAGGCGGGCCTTTGCGCCGGTTTCCGCGCCGGACGGGGGGGAACAGCGGCCCGGCGTCAGCGCGGGATTGCTGCGCCCCCGGGAAGCGGCGGATCTGGTGGGGCGGGCCCTGGAACTCTGCCCGGAGATTACGGTGGCGGGCATTGCGGGACCGGGGGATACCCTGGCCACCGGCCACGCGCTGGAGACCTTTGGAATTATCCACCGGGAATACCCGGACCTGATCAACTGCCTAAGTACCAACGGCCTTCTGCTGGAACGCTACGTGGACGACATGTTCCGGGTGGGGGTGCGGACCGTAACGGTTACGGTAAACGCGGTGGACCCCCTTATCCTGGAGAGGATCTGCTCCCGCGTGATTCTGGACGGCGTAAAATACGAAAGGGCCGAGGGGGCGGCGATCCTGATCGACGCCCAAAAGCGGGGAATCCGCAAAGCCGCGGCCCTGGGGATTCTTGTCAAGATCAACATCGTTTTTATACCGCTGATAAACGGGGATCATATCGGGGGCATTGCGCGGGCCGCCGCCGAATGCGGGGCGGGGATTATCAACATTATCCCCCTTATTCCCCAGCACGAGTTCGCCAGGTTCCCGGAACCCGATTGCTTTGAACTGGCCCAGGCCCGGGAGGAAGCGGAACATTACCTGCCGGTGTTCCGGCACTGCCGAGCGGACGCGGTAGGCGTGCCCGGCCGGGAGGATATTTCGTCCCTGTTCTACGGACAGCGGGAATTTGAACAAACCTTTTCGCATGGTTGAGGAGTGTTAGTATGAGTAGATTTGTTGACAGACCCCGGTATTCCTGCGCCCTGGGCGGCGCCGTGGGAACCCTCCACGCCATACCCCGGGCCATTACCATCATTCACGGGTCCGCCGGCTGCGGCGGCAACATCAATACCGCCCTCAACGCCGGGGCGGGGTATCTGGGGGGCGGCTACTGCGGCGGCCTTGCCACACCCAGTTCCAACGTCGTGGAACGGGACGTGGTGTTCGGCGGGGAAACCCGGCTGCGGGAGCAGATTCAGAGTACCCTGGAAATTGTGGACGGGGACCTCTACGTGGTGGTAACCGGCTGTATGGTGGACATGATTGGGGACGATACGGCGGCGGTAGTTTCCGAATTCCGGGGCGCGGAAAAGCCGGTAATCGCCGTCCCTACCCCCAGCTTCAGGGGCAATGCCTTTACGGGCTACGAATTGCTGATCCGGGGTTTTGTCGATCACTACATCGAAAAATCCGAACAGAAGGATCCCTTGTCGGTAAACGTGCTGGGCATTGTTCCTGCCCAGGATGTCTTCTGGAAGGGGAATCTGCGGGAAATAAAACGGCTCCTGGAAAAGCTGGGCCTTAAGGTCAACACCTTCTTTGGCGAAGGGGAAAATCTGGACAACTTTAAAAACGCCGGCAGGGCCGCGCTGAATATTATCGTGTCCAATAATTTCGGCATCGACAGCGCCCGGCATTTTGAGGAAGT